>JAHEYM010000398.1 GCA_023251595.1 Bacteroidota bacterium | reverse complement strand
CTCGAAGAACTTCTCAAACCGACCTACGGAATTTTTGTCTATCAGGAGCAGATTATGAAGGCAGCGCAAATTATGGGTGGCTTCTCACTCGGGTCTGCCGATCTTCTCCGTAGGGCGATGGGGAAAAAAGATGCAAAAGTGATGGACAAACAGAAAGTTGTTTTTGTTGAAGGTGCCGTAGCACAAGGCGTTGATCCAAAAAGAGCTGAAGAAGTTTTTGCGATCATGGCGAAATTTGCTGAATACGGTTTTAACCGTTCTCATGCCGCAGCTTATTCAATGCTGGCGTACCAAACCGCTTATCTGAAAGCTCATTATGCGGCAGAATATATGGCTGCCGTGCTCACAAATAACATGAGCGATATTACGAAGGTCGCCTTTTTTATGGATGAATGTAAACATCATGGAATTGAAGTGCTGGGTCCCGATGTGAATGAGTCTGGGATGAATTTCGCAGTGAATAAAACAGGTGCCATTCGTTTCGGATTAGCCGCTATTAAAGGTGTGGGAGAATCGGCTGCGGAATCTATCATCAACGAGCGGGAAAACAGCGGTTTCTTCAGAAGTTTTTTTGAAATGGCAAGAAGAATTTCAGCCAAAACGGTAAACAAGAGGACGTACGAAGCGCTTGCGTTGGCAGGTGCTTTCGATGGTTTTGAACATAAGAACCGTTCATCATATTTTGCAACAGCCGGTGGTGACAATATCACGGTCATCGAAAAAGCCCTTCGTTCCGGAGGAAATGGAGGAAATGTAAAATCGATTTCACAATCTTCACTTTTCGGCGATGATACTACGGACACGATGGTCGAGGAACTTCGTTTGCCCGATGCTGAGCCCTGGTCGAAGATGCAGCAATTGAAGAGCGAACGGGAAGTGATCGGAATGTATCTCTCCGGTCACCCCTTAGATGATTTCAAGTTCGAAATGGAAAATTTCTGCAATATTCGGATTGAAGATTTACTTGAACCCGATAAACATAAGAATAAAGACTTTACTGTTGCGGGAATTGTAATGTCGGCAAATCACAAAACAACCAAGAATGGTAAGCCTTTTGGTTCGTTTACGCTCGAAGATTTTGATCACTCTGTAACGATCAATCTCTTCTCAGAAGACTACTTGAAAATGAAGCATTTGTTGGTTCCAAACATGTTGGTTTTCATGAAAGGAAAATTTCAACCCGGATTCAGATCTCCTGATCAATTCGAGGTGCGGGTCAACTCAATGTCGCTGCTGGCTGAGGTTCGGGAGAAGTTGGTGACGAGCATCAAACTCATCATGAATCTGCATTTCATCAACGAAACAGGAATTCAAGAATTGAAAACACTCCTCAAAAAATTCCCCGGAAAAACAGCTTTGCGATTCTCGGTAGGCGATCATCGGGAGAAGATTTCCATTGATCTTTCTGCAACCAAACACCGCGTCAATCCTAGCAACGAATTTCTGAAAGCCGTTGCTTCGGTGATGGGGATTGTTGTCAGGCTGAAATGACCCCATCCCCGACCCTTCCCCAAAACATGACATCGTGACCCCATCCCCGACCCTTCCCCAAAACATGACATCGTGACCCCATCCCCTGCCCTTCCCCAGCCCCACCCAGCCTCCCCAAATGGGGAGGAGAAAAGGGGAAGGGAGAAAAAAATAAAGTCGTTCAACTTATTAGTCGTTGCATGCAACGTCTCTACATTCATACCTCCTAATTCATAATTCCTAATTCCTAATTGATTACCTTTGCAGTTCAAACGAAACTATAAATTCTATATACAATGTCACTAGAGATAACAGATGCCAATTTCGAAGAATTGGTGATGAAAGCCGACAAACCGGTATTGCTCGATTTCTGGGCTGAGTGGTGTGGTCCCTGCCGCATGGTAGGTCCAATTGTCAACGAGCTTTCGAAACAGTATGAGGGGAAAGCGGTAATTGGTAAAGTGGACGTCGATTCTAACCCGAATATTTCGCTGCAGTTTGGCGTTCGCAACATCCCCACGCTCCTATTTTTCAAAGGCGGAAAGATGGTGGATAAGCAGGTGGGAGCAGTTCCGAAATCAGTCCTTGAAGGGAAGTTGAAAGCCCAGATGGGAGCATAACTTAGCTCAATCTTACCCTGTAAATGGCGATTGAAGATCAGTCTGTAAACCGCAAGGAGATACAGGAGTTTTCGCATCTGGAATTAATCGCGAAACAAGTTGTTGAGGGCTTTATTACAGGTCTTCACAAAAGTCCGTTTCATGGGTTTTCGGTCGAATTTCTCGAACACCGTATTTACAATACAGGTGAATCGACAAAACATATCGACTGGAAATTGTTTGGTCGGACAGATAAGCTTTTTACAAAACGTTTTGAGGAAGAAACAAATCTTCGATGTCAGCTTGTCATCGACACATCGGCTTCGATGTTTTATCCCGAGTTGAAACAAGCTTCACTCGAAAAACAAAATAAAATCAGTTTCTCGGTATATGCTGCCGCTTCGCTTGCCTTTTTGTTGAAAAAACAAAGAGATGCGGTCGGACTCAGTCTTTTTTCTGATAAGGTTGAAGTTCACACGCAGGCAAAGTCATCCAGTATTCAACAGAAACTTATTTTTCGTGAATTGGAGAGGTTGTTGGATGAAATAAAAAATCCACCAAAAAAAACAACATCTGCATATAAAGCACTTCACGAGATTGCCGAAAATATTTCGAAACGTTCGCTGGTGGTAATCTTTTCAGACATGATGGATGAAATTGGAAGAGAAGATGAATTATTTTCCGCGCTTCAACATTTAAAACATAACAAACATGAAGTGGTACTTTTCCACGTCGTAGATAAATCAAAAGAAATCGATTTTAATTTCGAAAATCGTCCGTATATTTTTGTGGATGTTGAGTCGGGTGAAAAAGTTAAAGTGCATGCCAACGAGGTAAAAGATCATTATATAAAATCGATGGCAGAGTATAAAAGCATGTTAAAACTCCGCTGTGGTCAATATAAAATTGATTATGTTGAAGCCGACATCAATCATGGATTTAATCAGATTCTTATGCCTTATTTGATTAAGAGGGAACGAATGCAGTGATTTGGGAGTGAAAGAGTGAAAGAGTGAAAGAATGAAAGAGTGAAGGAGTGGAGGAGTGAAAATTAGTTTTTTAATAAATTAAATATTTTAATATTTTTCGAAATGGCTGAAAGCATTATAGTAACCAAAACATATCCATTCGCCGTGAATATTGTACTTTTTTGTTTTGAAATGCAAGACAACAGGAAAGAGTATGTCCTTTCGCGTCAACTTTTAAAAAGTGGCACCAGTATCGGTGCTAACATTGAAGAAGCACAAGGAGCTATTTCTAAACCTGAATTCATTTCAAAAGTGCAAATTTCGCTTAAGGAAGCGAAAGAAACTAAGTATTGGCTCAGACTCATTAGGGATCCAAAAGTATATTCAAGCAACAAGTTAGAATCCCTTCTGAAAGATTGCAATGAGATAATCGTCATCATCACTTCAATCCTAAAAACCGCGAAAGCCAGGAAGTAAAGAAAAATTAAGGAATTCCTTCACTCTTTAACTCTTTAACTCTTTCACTCTTTAACTCTTTAATTCTTTCACTAGGATTCCGATGAAACTACTGAGTTATTACATCTCCCTATTATTCATCTACCTCATCGCACTCATCCCCTACCCGATTTTTTACGGGATCAGTGACATTTCATTCGT
>JAHEYM010000055.1:8111-13380 GCA_023251595.1 Bacteroidota bacterium | reverse complement strand
ATATATGGACAAGGAATTCTTCACTTTAATTTTCTGAATATTTATTTACCTGATAGTTCAACAAATCAGGAAGGGAGTCATGGTTTTGTGAAATTCAGAATCCATCAACGACCAAATAATCTACCCGGAACAGTTATTCAAAACGGTGCGGCGATTTATTTCGATTATAATGCACCTGTATTGACAAATCGCACTACCGATGTTATTCCGCTTCCGCTTTCTGTTTTGGATCAGACAAAAGGTGCATCAGTCTTCGTTTCACCCAATCCTTTTTCTGATTATACCATTGTCTATTTTAATGGAATTAGTGCTAACCTAACGAAAAATGATGTTCACCTATATGACCTTCCGGGACACGATTTGAGTGGAAATATGGTTATTTCTGATTTTCAGAACAACGGAATAAAGGGCTCTTTCAGAATTAATAATACTACCCTTGCAGGTGGATTTTACTTCTTGAAAATACTTAACAGAGAAGCTGAAAGTATCGCGATTAAACTCGTTATAGTGAAGAAATAGACATCTCATAACTTTGTTGATATTTTAATCGTTCAATCCAGACGTAGTGAGGTTGTGATTGTTATCTTAGGGCGTTCTTTCCCCAAGTATAGTAGAGGTTGACAAAGCAAAGAGTAAATAGGGTAAAATCAAAATTAGACAGGATATTTTATTTTTTCCCGTTTCAGCTTGTATTCCTAACACTCAAGAAGAATTATCTTTTCGTATTTTACTGGGGAATCCTTTTCGGATTTATTCTTGATCTTTTTGGAACGAAATACGGAATTCCTTTCCTTTTTCTCGATCCGGAATACTTGGGAAATGTCAATTTCTGGTCTCTTTTCATCATTGGTGTAACAACAGGTGGAATTATCATGGCTTACAATATCTCAAGTTATATCATTAACGGATTCAGATTTCCTTTTCTCGCAACACTCTCACAACCTTTCAGAAAATTTACACTGAATAATTTTATTATTCCTACGGTTTTCGTACTTGTTTACGTCGGAAGATTTTATCATTTTCAGAAAAGCAGTGAGTTGCAAAATACGTCAACCGTGCTCCTGGAATTATCAGGATTTTTCCTTGGGGTATTAGTAATTGTTTTTTTTACGATCGTATATTTTTCCAGGACGAATAAAGATGTATATAAAATGTACGGCGTCTCTGCTGAGCATGAAAATGTATCGAATGCTAAGATGATCGAAGGGAAGAAACACCGAGCTCCCAGAAAAAATGTAAAAAGAAAATATAAACCCAAAGAATGGAGAGTTGATACGTACCTCTCCTCCCGACTCACACTGAGATTGGTTCGCGGTACACAGCATTACGATGAGGATTTGATACAGGCAATTTTCAAACAAAATCATCTGAATGCAACCATCATCGAACTCAGTGCTATTGTGCTTCTTATCGTGATCGGTTTTTTTCGCGATGTACCGTTTTTTCAAATTCCTGCCGGAGCAAGTATTCTTTTAATTTTTTCAATATTTATTATGATTTCCAGCGCCTTCAGATTTTGGCTAAGAGGATGGACTTTTACTTTCTCAATTGTTGCTTTGCTCTTTTTGAACTGGATTACGCAAGACACTGCACTCAGCAGCAGGAACATGGCTTATGGGTTAAATTATACAGGGAAAGCTGCTTTATATAATCAAAATGTAATCGATTCCTTACAACATACATTTTATCAGGAAGACATCATTTCAACTACCCGAATTCTTGAGAAATGGAGAATTCGTAATGCTGTTTCAGATAGTGTTAAACCAAAAATGCTTTTGTTGAATGTGAGTGGCGGTGGACTTCGTGCGGCTTTTTGGTCATTTCAGATTCTTTCGGAAGCGGACAGTGCTTTGAATGGTGTATTGTTAAAACACGCTGCATTAATGGCAGGCTCATCGGGTGGAATGATCGGTGCGAGTTATTTCAGAGAATTATATTTAGAACGGATTCAGAATAAAATGAAATGGGAAGGATATCAAAAATATTCAAATAATATTGGCAGAGATCTTCTTAATACCATAGGTTTTTCTGTAACTGTGAACGATATTATTATCACCACTCAAAAATTTAAATATGGTGACTACAGATATTACAAAGACAGGGCTTATGCTTTTGAAAAACAATTAATCGAAAATACGAATAACGTTTTCGAAAAGAAACTTGGAGACTATACAGCACCTGAATCAGAGGCATTGATACCCATTTCAATTTTTGCTCCGACAATCATTAATGACGGCAGAAGATTAATTATTTCTTCTCAGCCGGTTTCATATCTGATAAGCAGTGATGAGGGTTCCAAAAACAAATTTAAGTCTTTGGTGGATGGAGTTTAATTTTCGCGTTTATTTGCCGAACAGGGAGCAATGAATACCCGATTCACCAGCATTCTGCGAATGAATGCGACATTCCCGTATATTCTTCCGAAAGTATCGTTGCCAAGTACACCGGTCATGGAAGTGATGGATGCGGGTTTACGGGATAATTTCGGAATTAAAAGTTCCATGGGATTTTTATACACATTCAGAGAATGGATTAAAGAGAATACGAGTGGAGTCGTTTTAGTTCAGATACGTGATACCCATAGGGAATTTGTGGTCATGAACGCCTCCGGCAATGGCTTACTCGAAAATCTAATGACCCCGATCGAAACATTTTATGCAAACTGGGCACGGGTGCAGGATTATGGTTATGACGAATATTTAAGGAATCTCGATACATGGTTTCCCGGCAAATTGGATTTCATAACATTTCAATTACCCGATTCAAAAGAGAAGGTTGAGTTGAGTTGGCATCTCACAAAACGCGAGAAAAATGTCATCATGAAAGCTGTCGAATTACCGGATAATCTGAATGCGTTGCACAGATTGGTTACTTTACTCACACCTTCCCGTCAACCGTGATTTCAGGTTTTTGATAATAATTATTATTGGCTCATATATGATTAATAAAGCCATAAAGAAAAATAACCAGGATACTCTGCTTTGAAGCCTGGCAAGAACGTTAGCAAAAGATGCAGTTACAAATGCATTCACAATGAGTCCCGATAAAATAATCACAAGTATTGGCCATATTTTTATGAAGTAAGTACTTCTGATTTTCCTGAAATAAAATAGTAATAATATAATCATTGAAAACATCAATCCTTCGAAGATTCTTTTATTGGCATTTTCACAATTCATATAACCATTAAATTCTTTAGAGGCTGTCAATGCAGGCAATTCTTTACTCAGATTCGAATTAATCGTCATATAAGGTGCACTACCATTATTATGACCACCCAAACCGTCACCGACATCATTACTAATTAACTGCCGAAGGGTGGCGACAATTGCAGCACGAAAGTGCCAGATCAATAGACGGGGTTTTGAGAGTGTTCCCATGATAATTTTATTGTATTCTTTTTCAGAGTTTTCCCATCCGCCTGTACGGTTTAATATGCTTTCATCTCCCCACAAAAATGTCATTGCATTATTTGGAAGACGATCTTTGAAAAAACAGAGTTTGCAATTTGTATCAGATAATAACCTGAATTTTTGATTATCATTATTGAGGTCCTGAGTCAAAATTAACGCGGCTCCATTCTCCATATTATTATCAGCGATATCGAATACCTTTTTTAATTCTATTGATCCTATTTTGAAATAGTCTTTGCCAACTTTCGAGAGGTAAAACTTCTGAGAATTTCTGTCGGTTTCTATATCTTCATGTAAACCTACACCCGGTTTTTCAATGACGTTGCTATCGATTGTGATGAATTGGTGACTCCCGGTATTAAGAATTTTAAATGTGCTGTCGGAAAGATGAATGAAGGAATAAAGTTGAGAACGGTTGCTTTTAAATTCGAACATTTTTAAATTATCTTTTCCGCTGCCAGTGATACATTTTTGATTTGTTTTGCCATTTATTGTAAATTCATGACCAACTGAAATTTCCTTCGCGTTTTTCACGGAATTGCAATTTTCATCGAGATACGCTTTGAGGATACCGGTTTCAGACAAACGACCCATCAGAAAAACATGTGGTGAACCAGCGAGACGAAATTTTCCATCAACCAAAAGATTAATTGTCGGTGAAATAAGCCAACCCGAGAGAATGATACTCCCTAAAAAGAGAAATTTCCTTCTGCTGATTTCATATTTCTGAAAGCGTTTGAATATGATTCCCCAAAACAATAAACATATAAGTATGATAGTGCCTGTTAGCATGTGTGAGTTGTGTGTCATGATTGAAAAACACAACAGGATCGGAACAAAAACTTTGCTGAATGCGGAACTGTTATTCGTAAAAAGGATAATGATATAACACAAAATACAATAAGCGGCGAATATGTCCGGCATGAGTTGACTCGTGTACCAGGATACCGAAGAGAAAAGTGAAAGGATTATTAATATTATAAGTCTGTGAAGATAATTGTTGTAATCGGGGATAATTATTTTTGAAACTTTTGAAATTAACCATGCTAATATGCTGCCCTGCGCAATGATAACCAGCCAAAATGTTTCGTGTAGAGATAGATGTCGGATGAAAAAACTATAAACAATGGGTCTGTCAATTGGTACATGTAATCTGAATCCTGAACCTATATATGTACCAGAATCTGATGTGACCAATGGAAAACCATTAATTAAGGCAGGAATGGATAAAATGAGTCCGCAGAAAAACAGAAAGATCAGTTCATTAAGGACTGCCCGGGCGCTAAGTGTGGATTTTTCGGAAAGGGTTCTGTTCACTTATATTAAGGATTTCAGGCTCGCAATTTACATATTTTCAACCAAACCGGTTGTTTTTGCTATAACGGATATTCGAAAATATGTTTCATGATCCCCTTGGTTAAATTCACTAATTCTTTGTAATTTTACTCTTGAATCATTGCTGATCATCAGTTCATATTATCTGAAGTGACCATGATTATTAGGAATTATCCGGTTCGAACTTTCGGGATCTTCTGTTTTTTCTTGATAGCTACTTACGCTGTTCGGTCTTTCGCCCAGTTAGAAGTTGATCCTAGACCCCTGATAGATGATTCAACGGTTTCTGTACCATCAATAGGACCTGTCGGTCCACTCAAAACCCGGTTAGCAGCGACGGGTCCGGTCAGTAATGTCGATCCACCTGTCAGCGGTGTCGGGAGTACCGGTCCAATGGGTGCGGCAAGCCAAACCGGAGCTTTAGGTTTATCAGGAAATAGCACTATTAAAGCCGAAAATTTTCCCTCGGCAGTCACGGGTCCGGTGGTTGCAACCGGTTCTATGGGACCAATCAGTGCCAC
>JAHEYM010000055.1:0-8101 GCA_023251595.1 Bacteroidota bacterium | reverse complement strand
ACAGGACCGGTTAGTGAAACAGTACCTTCCGGTGCAACGGGTGTTATTGGTCCGACTAAAAACAAATAAACCAAGTGAAACGGATATATTAATTAGCTTCAAGCGGGGCGGCCGAAAACCGGAAAGAGTAGGCACTAAATTAATTATATATTATTATATAAATGAAAACAATTTTATCCTCAATGTTCATTCTCAGTATGTTTCTATTCGCTTCTTGCGGTGGGAATCAATCGGAATCCAAAGATGCGAAAGATTCAAAAGACGTAAAAAGTGAAAAAGACAGCCCACTGAAAACTTTAGATGAGATGGGTGTCAAGTTGACTAAACAAGTAGATGATTATTGCACATGTCTTGAAACAAAGACCATTAAAGACTGTCAACCCTTATATGATCTTTTAGGAGATACCTGGAAAGCACTCAGTGATCAGACAACCGAGGCTTATACAAAGCATAAAATTGAAAAAGCGGATTATGATCGTTTATTAAAAATTGATCGTGATCAGTTCGACCGGAAAGCCGCTTGTGCGAAGGCGAATATGGCGAAGTAGGGACATAAAATTTTATGTCCTTACTTTTCATTCAAAATTAATGGCATATCTTTCCCATTTCCGTATATAATTACTTTGGAATTGGGAGAGAGTGCTATTTCTTTATTCGCTTTAATCATTTCATATTGCAATTGTTTATCACTCAAACCGGTATTAATGATTTTCTGATAATCAGCTATACCTTGCGCCTCTATTCGTTTCCTGTCTGCTTCCTGCGTTTCTTTCTGTAAAACAAATTGCATTTTCTGTGACTCCTGTTCTGCATTAATTTTAGATTCAATCGCAATTTTAACTGAGGCGGGAAGTGAAATATTTCTGATTAGTAATTGTTCCAGTACAAGTCCACGATCTTTAAAATCTTTTTCGATACTTTTGAAAATCCTGGCCTGAAATTCATCTCTTTTGGTTGAATATAGGGCAACGGCATCATAATAAACTGCATTATCGCGAATCTTTGTTCTTGTTACAGGTCGAACAATGGTGTTTTTGTAATCAGCTCCAATTTCTCTCAGAATTCTTGGAGCCTCATTCGGTAGCACGCGGTAAAGTACTGTCAGATCGAGAACGACCTCAAGCCCGTCGGCAGATAGCACTCTGATGGCATCATCACCGACTTTATCTCCTTCATTATGGACCCCTGACATCGTATAATTTTGTGTTTTGATATCGAAAGTGGTCACCTCAACCAGTGGATTGACCATATTCAAACCACTTTCGAGAACATGATCATTGACCTTCCCAAACAAAGTTTGAACGCCGCATTCTCCGGCTTCAACCTGTTTCACCATAGAAGTAAGAACCCCTGCGATGATAACGAGAAGACCCGCCAGATTAAGAATAGTAGTGTAGCGACTCAGGTTAATGTTGTGTCTGAAAACGAAATAGGAAACGGCGATCATGACAACGCCTAGAATGATAAGTGCCATTTTGTTAAGTTGTTAGTTGATTAGTTGATGAGTTGAAAGGTTGAAAGCTTGAAAGGTTGAAAGGTTGAAAGGTTGAAAGGTTGAAAGGTTGAAAGGTTATTGCTGAGCGGGTGAATTTACACATTATTTGTTGGTTGACCAATGATTTCCACCGGAAACCCCATTTCATCGCTCTGAAGAAAAGATTTCACTTTGCGTCTTGGCGCCTTTGCGGGACAATATTTTTAGCCGGTTTAGTATTCCCAAACTCCAAAGAATGCGGACTTGTAACAATAAAGGACATTTTGTTTTGGATTGGTTTGAATCTGTAATAACTTAGATAAGATTTTTGATTTTAATCTCAACTCAAAAAAACGATGAAGAGTCGTATTGTACTCCTATTATTGTTAATTCCACACTTCATCTTTCATAATAATAAGCCGATTTCAAGTCGTGTATTTCAGGATAATTCTGGTGAAGTTTATTTTGCGCAATTAGATCAAGAAATAACCCAACATGATTTTGGAAATATTAATCGGTTGATAATTCTGCAGGATGATAAAACAATTTTTGATAAAGCACATAACGGACATCAAAAAAATGAGATTCAATGTATTCAGTCAGTTTCAAAGAGTATCACCTCACTTATTGTGGGAATTGCTTTGAAGAAGAATATGATTCGTTTCGAAGATAACATCACAAATTTCTTTCCGGAATATAAAAATATATTTCTTTCAGCACCACAGTGGAATGATGTAACGGTTGATGACCTTCTCAACATGACAGCAGGTTATGAATGGTATGAAGATAGAAGACCGGAAAAGGAAAATCCGGTGTATCAGATGAATAATTCGGAAAATCCGGTTAAATATATATTTGAACGACCATTTTTTCAAGCTAATAAAAAGCAATTTAATTATTGCAGTGGGTGTGTTGTACTATTGTCGACTATTCTATCGAAAATAACAAATAATAATCTCAGAGAATTTGCTGAAGTGAATTTATTCACACCATTGGAAATAGATAATTATCATTGGGTGAATTTTCGGAATGGACTGATAAATGGAGCGGGCGGATTATATTTGTCAGCCGAAGACATGGCAAAAACCGGATTATTATTTCTGAATAATGGCCGATGGAGGAATAAAGAAATTATTGATTCATCGTATTTTAATCATTTAAAAAATAATTTGGTTGAAGTGTCGGGCTACGCTGACGCGACGCATTATACTCAGCTTTGGTGGGTAAATAAGAGAGTATTTAGAGTAGGGGAGAAGACAGAGAGCGAAACGATTTATTCCGCAAACGGCTATGGCGATCAACATATCATCATGATTCCGAATCGTGAATTGGTCATTGTAATCACCGGTTCGAATAATGGCTCGGTTGAAAAGAAGTATTTATATACACGGATTGTAGATGAGATTTTAAAATTATTTGGTAATACACAACTGATGGGCGATAGTTTGTAAAACCATTGCAGACGGTTCAACTCCTTCACCGAACTCAATATATGGAGAAGAAGCTAACTTAGTAGAAGCCTCAGAATGAAAATCTAAAGGAGTTGGAGCGTGACCAACCTTCCCTACAAGAAACAGAAACAGAGCGAAGAAAGAGAAAAAATATTGGCGTGCAGAATTGTTAACGGGTTATACAAACCCAAACTGAAACTGATGTGTGATCCCACCATGACTTGTTCAATGTTGTCTGTTATACAACTTTGTTTTATTATAGTACTCATTATTAGCATATTATGATTTTTCGTTTGATTTTGTAGTGTCATTATATGTATCTTTACGACATAATTATTTATACAATAATTCATACAAACAATGTCCTCTGTAAAACCGATTCTCCGCTACGAAGGTACACCCGACAAAAAGAAGGTGATATATCTGCAAGTAATCATCGACTGTAAATGCAAGTATTATTCTTTGAAGAAAAAGATTAGTGAGAAACATTGGAACCGCCAAACCGGAAAGGTCAAAGCAGGGGAGGGGAACGCTCAATTTCTGAACCACCTGATCTCAAATAGAGTGAAGGAGATTGAGAAAATTTTGTTCAAATATGAAATCGAAAATATTCCATTAACTGCCGAAAGATTTCACGAAGAATACATGGTTGTTCGCGGGAAACGTGCGATTAACAAAGTTGATCTCGCCACTTTCCTCGAAGAAGAAATGCGTAACCGCGAATCGAAATTGGATGTTGCATCTCAAAAGACCTATAAACAACTGCTCCATAAAATAAGGTCATTTGAGCCGAAAGCACTTATCACCGATCTAAACCAAAATTTTATCAGTCGGTTCGAAGATTATCTGCTGAAAGACTGCCATCTCATGCAATCTACTGTTTATAAGCATTTGAAACGATTCAAGTTATTTGTAACGCTTGCACAAAAGAAGAATCTCATTCGGGAGAATCCTTTCCAAGATTATGCTTTACATGATGCGAAAGGAACAAGGTTATTTCTTACGACACCGGAATTAAAGCGTGTAAAAGAAGTGATACCGGAAGGAGAAGCTCAAGAGAGAGTAAAATCCATGTTTCTATTTCAGTGTTCAACCGGACTACGTTTTTCCGACATGATCGCGCTCCGATGGAATCAAGTGGACGATGAATTTATTCGGCTGAAAACGCAAAAGAATGAAAAGCCGGTTGTCATTCCGATCATCGAAAACGCGAGAAACATTCTCAATGTCCAATCTCACGAGCGGGAAACGGTGTTTAAGCCGATAACAAACCAAAAGTTCAATTTCTACCTTCACCAACTCGAAAAGAAAGCGGGACTTAATAAACCTTTAACCTCCCACATCGCCCGTCACACCTTCGCTACACTCGCGCTCGAATCCGGCATCCGTATGGAGGTGGTGAGTAACTTACTCGGTCACTCCGACATTAAAACCACACAGATTTACGGGAAAATTACCGAGAAGCTCAAGCAGGAGGAGATGAAGAAAATGCAGTAATTGGTTCGCCAATTTTTGCCGTTGATAAAATATTCTGATTTTTATTTGCGATACTCATCAGAAACGCCTACATTTAGCACCGAGTAACTGAGACCTGATACTAAATGACAATAAATTTTTATTCATCCATACTTCTTTTAAATGCGTTGATTATTGCAAATTGTACATTTTCGTCCGCTAAATCTTGTGACAGTGCAACCATCTATAAAATTATACATAAACAAGTTAAAATCGCAGACAAAAGTTTTACCAAGAATTATTTCCTATGCAAGGAATCAGTTTTAAAAGATACAAGTAGTAATTTCGAACACGATAGTATTTTTTTTCTTGACATCTGTTCTGAAATAAAATTATGGGATAGTAAATTAATTGAATCTGGAATTGCAAATATCCTACCTCGAGACAGTCTAAAATATATGGATTATTTTTGCTTCATCTCGAAACCATTTTTTACTAAAAGGATGAATCGTTGCAAGCTTAATATGTCAACACATAGTAGTGAATGGGGTGGGTGCACAAGAATTTACACATACAGAAAAATATTTGGCATCTGGTTTTTAATGAAGACATACACAAAATCTGTTTCTTAAAGCAAATACTTATTGAGATATTAAGGACACGACAGATGTTAACCAGTAAACTTATAGCTGTTATAGTTCTTCTCGGATTGTTTTTCTGTTCAACTTGTAATAGTCAATCAGATAAACGCCCTTTACATATCACTTATACTTCCAAAACAAAGTTTTACTGGAGAGAGGATACACTGCTTTCATACCCAGAATTGAAAATTTCCGAAAACGGTATTTATAGCTGGAAAGATAGCTTTTGGGATAACGATACCCTTATGAATATTAATATTATACCATTTTCATTTGTAAGAAAGAACATGGAAATTTATATTAAATATTTAATTGAGAACAAGGTTGATTCATGTTTAGTATATTCATTAAGTAAGAAGAACTCCACTTCAGTTTTAAACTTAAGAAGCCTGACTGATGGTGAAATTAACTTGGCAGGTGAATGTGTTTTTCTTAGAGAGGATACTTTTGCAGGGTATAAAGTGTATGTTTTCAAAGAATACACTGGCAGAAGAGTGTTTGGGGGTAAAGAACTTTGGTCAACAAGGCAAACAACTCTATATATTGAAAAAGAAAACTTATTTCCGGTCAAAATTGAAGCATTTAATTATGATTTAAGGGATAGACTCAAACGCGATAATGCGTTTGAGACGTTGGAAATAAAATCCATTAAATGATTCACAGCAGAATATTAGCAGTTTTAATACTTTTTATCTCGGCTTATAGCTCCATCTTGATTATTTTTTGAGGTGAAAATATTAACTTAAATCTGAAGAGAATTTCTCATTTGCAATTCGGATAAATATATATCTTCACCTTTTAGATACCAGTCGGCAGTCATTCCAACCTGATTTAAGGCGATCATTGTTATGACATTATTGAACCAATAAATCGAGGCATGTTTCATTCCGATATAATAAATTCCCCACCAGTCAGATTCGATTGAGGTAAATTGCGGAAGATGTTTAAAAAATACATCCTGAAAAACGTCAATAAATTGTTTGTTTTTCGTCTCGATTAATTGCATGAAAAAACTTTTTATTTCTTCTTCGTTTTTTCCGGGCGCGATAATTTGCGGAGATGGAAAATGTTTTTCTTTTTCCTCATTCGATGTTTTAATCGCCTGCCACATTTTCCAAGTTCCGGGAGTATTTATAGAAGGATGAATATTCTTTTCCGAACAATCTACGGCATTACAAACCAGTAGTGTTACGTCTAATATTTTTGCGATCAGGGCATCAACAAAAACTGAGTCATAACTCTTATCAATGAACTTGAATTCTGGATAATATTTTGTCGTCAGGTTTATCAAACCCAACATGGAATCCTCTTCAATTTTTTTCCATGTCGTTATAAAATGGATGATATCTCCCCCTCTTTCCACTTCGATTTCTGCTTCCTGAGATAAAAGACCTTTTCTACGCTCATAAAATTCCTGATATTCGAGAGAGAGAAGCATGAGCGAAATAGTTTGTGAGCTCAAAAATAGCTATTTTTAAAGTAATTTTGTAGAAACCTTTCATAATGGAGACCGAAGATAAACCAGAAACTGAAGAACAAATATTCCCATCTATTGGGTTTGTGATTAAAACTTCGACATGGATTATTAAATTGAAGAGGGAAAAGAAATTCCCGATTCATAAGGTAAACACACGTATTATAGGTCCCGATGGTCTGATCAGTCTTTCGTTATTAATTCTGACCTTGAGACAAAAGAATATCACACCTTTTTTTCCTGATATAGCGAATGAGTGTCTCGAAAAATTAAAGGACTACAATATCATTAATCTCGTCAATCCCGATTATGTTCAGCCAAGAATTCTTTTGGGGGCGCGAAACAGTCCTCTTTTTCCTGTCACTAAAATAACTCCGGAAAACAGGAAAGATCAGTTAAAGGAAATCTATAACCACATGAGGTCGCGTTTCCCTCAAAAGGATTTTACCGAATTTGAATCGCAGATCGAAGCCATCATAGATAATGTTTATAAACACTCGGGTTCACTGGACGGGGCTTATCTTACGTATTACGTTTCACGTAAACCCGATATGCTGCATCTCGCAATTGGCGACTTAGGAATCGGTATTCCCGCCTCGGTAAACAGGACTTTGAAACAAGCAGGGAAGGCAAAAGAATCCGACATTTCAATTGTCTGCAAAGCATTTAGGGGTACTCCGGGAATAAAAGAAGAGCCAACTAAAACAGGGAAAGGATTGAATAATTTGTATTTATTTATGCGGAGAAATGATGGGAGGATAAGGATATTTACCCGTGATATTACTTTAGACCGGATCGGGGCTTTTTTTAAAGACGTTCCGGAGTGGGAGAATGTTGAAAAATTAAGATCTGAGGGAATTAATGGAACCATTGTCACCCTCCGGCTTATTATCGACAATCTGCCCAAACGGAGACTGTATTAAAAAACTTGATCTCGAACAGCAAAATCGCTTACAGCCGATTGTACCTTGCCATTGCTTCCGGTGTAATAAGTATCCTCATTGACCGATTACCCATTTTTTCGTGAGCATCGAGCAGTTGTCTTTGAATGTGAATGATTTCGTTTGCGTGGGGATCCTCTTTCCGGATTTTGTGCTGCGTCATTAAATTTTGAAGTGTAGTAATCAATCGATAGATTTCAGCCGGACTTTTCAATTGACCATTTAATGCCGAATAGGTTTTGATGAACTTTACTGCCTCTGATTCAACTCTGTTCGGATTGGAAGACGGGGGCTGATTCTCCGATCTGTCGTATCTCCTTTCATCATCGTTACTGTTCGGGAATTGCGGATTTCTGTTCGGAAACTGTTGATTCCTGTTCGGAAACCGCGTTTCATTTCTGCGAGCGGTGGTAGTGGTAGTAGTAGTGGGTAATGGTCTGTCTTGCTTGTTGTTCCATGAATCACGACCGCCATCATTACTTGTTATCTTGGGTGTTTCCCTTCTTGTATCTCGTTCACTTCCTCTGTTTGGTTCTTGTCTTACTTGTGCATTCCGGTCAGGTTGAGCCGGCTCTTGCCTCCGAAAATCTTTTACTTCTTGAGGTGGAGCAGGGGTGATATTTTGAACCGCCTTTCTCTGAAACAAGTCAGGGTGTCTCTTTTTC
>JAHEYM010000397.1 GCA_023251595.1 Bacteroidota bacterium | reverse complement strand
TTATTTCACCATCATTTCCAGCATTCACGGGAGTTGAAGCGGCGTCATTATTACCGCAACTTACATTAAATCCGTAAGAATTAACGGGACTCGACAAACTCGCCGTCAGTTCTGTTGGCTGGATCAACGTAATATTTCCTGAAACTGAACAGGAGTTTGCATCAGTAATGGTTACTGAATAAGCACCCGCTCCGATGTTATTAAGATTTTGTGCACTGTCACTATTAGACCACGAATAGGTATAAGAAGGAGTTCCACCCCCGACAGTCAATTCAATATTACCTTTATTCGTTCCGAAACACGGTACCTCAAAACCATTATATTTAGCGCTCGAAAGATTCGCCGTAAGAACTGCCGGCTCAATTAATGAAACAGAAAGTGAATCAGAAAGACCTAAGGAGTCAGTAACTACAACAGTATAAGTTCCTGCTGCAAGATTGCTAAGATCCTCTGTGGTAGCGGAATTCGACCACAGGAAAGAATAGGGCGGATTTCCTCCAACGCAGGTTATATCGATACTACCATTTTGGAAACCAAAACATGAAACACTATACGCACCGGGAAATGATGATTTTGTTGCAGAAAGCGAAAGCGGGGATTGGGAAAAGGAATTGAATGAAATGAAAAATAAAATGAATAATGCAAATACTGTAGGGGCGTAAAATTTTACGCCCGATAATATCCCTTCAAGCGGTAATTCGTAATTCGTAAGCGATTTTTTCATGGGAAGAAAGTTTTAGGTTTATTAAATATAGTTTTGGATTTATTTAAGTTTGTTTCTACAGCAACTATTACCTGATCAAGACATTAAGGAATGAAAAAGCACGAGACTGAGAGCAGTTGTTGCCAATTAAATCGACAGCCAACCCTTCCCTCCAGGCATGAGCGCGATAATCGGAAAGAAAATGATATGATTAAATGTTAGAGTGCCCGTAAAGTCCCGTGGTTGTATGGGGGGGTAATTTTGTGTATTCATGAGCAGGAGGCTAAGCATGAAATAAAAGAGCTAAATGATTAATACTCAACGAAAATAAATGGTCATTAATTAATTGTAAATGATATTTATCATGTTTTTAAAATATAATTCGAATAATAATATTTGTCACTTTTAAAGTTGATGAAACGGATTTATTTTTGCCACGAAGAATCGAAGATGTGAAATTTCAGAAAGAAACTTTGCCAACGGAGCTGAGCCTGCTGATGAATGAGTTTTTATTCAATTCATATCTTTTAGCAAAAAGATATGAATACAAATCTCCCCCGCTGGAGGGGGCGAAGGGGGAGGAAGTGAAGAATCTGGTGCCTTCCTCACATAAAACCTTTTTTCCTATTTTTGCACAACAAAACCAACCCCAATGGGCGAAGAAATACAATTTACAGGAAACACATCCGATCATAGCAGCGATAACGGATTTCAATTCGAATATCATTGTGGCAAATGCAATGCAGGGTATAAAAGTCAGTTTAAAACATGGGGAACAGGCACCATTACCGGTTTTCTAAATACTGCAGGTGGTTTGTTCGGCGGACTTTTCGGTTCGGCAGCACAAGTCGGACAATCTGTTAAATCCGCTCAGTGGGAGCAAGCACACGATGCTGCTTTTGTTGAAGTGCAGAAAGAATTATTACCCCATTTTGCACAATGCCCGAATTGTAATACATGGGTTTGTCGCACGCGATGCTGGAATTTAAAAAGCGGGCTTTGTAAAAATTGTGCTCCCGATCTTGCAGTTGAAATGTCGGCAGCCCAAGCTGCAAAAGCAAAAGAAAAAGCATGGGAAAATGCAACAGTTTCTGAAGAAGACGACCACTTCACCAAACAGGATTATCAGGAGAATATTCATGCTTCCTGTCCCCATTGTGATGCACCATTAGCAGATCATAAAGCGAAATTTTGTCCCGAGTGCGGAAAGAAGATTTCAGAAGAAATAAAATGTAAAAAGTGTGATGCAAAATTAAAACCCGGCACAAAATTCTGCTCTGAATGCGGTGAAAAAGTTGGCTAATTCTTCAGAGCATCTAGGTCACACCCCTGCCCCTCTCAAGAGGGGAATTCTGTTAATATTACATTTATTTAAAAATAAAAATAGTTCAATAATATCACAAATCAATATTAAATTATAAATACATTCCCCTCTTGGGAGGGAAATTCTTTTCTTTTCGCTTTATATAAAAATATAAATAGTGCGATTTAATAACGAATTAAAATAAACCCACAACTCTATTCCCCTCTCGAGAGGGGAAGGGGTGTGTGTGCAGGATGTCAGTGATTTACGATGAACTTTTTAGTAGCCGAAACACCTTCATAATTTCTCACCGAAATAAAATATACTCCATTTCTTAAATTCCTAGTATCGATTTTCTCCGTATGTGATCCTGTTTGTAATAATCCCAATTCTTTTTCATAGCTAATTTTTCCGGATACATCCATCACTCGCAAATTCGACATAGCTTCATTGCGAATAATAATATTTAATTGTGTATAATCGTCAGCCGGATTCGGAAATATATTTTGAATTACATCTGGAGTTACCGAAGCACTTATTCCAGTTGGAACAGCGAGATCTCTTTTATAAACCCCACTTCCATGTGTCACCGCAATTAATTTATGATCGAATGGTGAAATGACAAGATCAAAAACCATCGTTGCTTCATGCATCCCTGTTGAATAATCGAACCATGCAGTTCCGCCACTGAAAGAAACAAATACATTATTATCACATCCCACATATAATATATTCGTATCGAGCGGATCGATGGTCAGACAATGAAATGGAAGATCCGGAAGTGTTCCTGTCATGTCGTTCCAGGTTGTGCCTCCATTCATCGATTTAAAAACATGTCCTGTTCCGAAACCCGAATAAACTATATATACTTCATTACTGTTTAGCGGATTTACCGTCATTCTTCTCGGATAACGGTTGGGCAGTGTTCCGGTAATATTTGTCCATGTGCTACCACCGTTAAAACTTCTGAACACATGCACAGGGTTGGTCCCGTTTGGGGGCACCGTTGCGCAATAGATGGTATCTGTTGAAGTGGAAGAAACAGCGATCGTTAATATTATATTTCCTCCATCAAATGGGGTGGGTCCGACCGGATTAAAACTTGCTCCCTGATCAGTCGATAAAAACATCGTATCTCCACCTGCATATATATATTGATTATTTGATTCACACACGACAAAAGGAGCCAGAAATGCTTCATGATTTCCACCATTCGGATCGCCCGGCGTCTGAAAGATCTGGAAATTTCCTGTCCAGTTATCAAAAGTTTGCATCACATTCAAATATTGCCATGAACAATACTGAAGTTGATCATTATTTTTATCAATAGAATTATAACATCCATCACCCCCGATAATGCCTCCCCAATATGGATTACCTGTGTATTGATTTGTATAATTATCCTGATAACCGGTCAATATCATATCGGGATTTGTTGAAGATACTGAAGCGATATACCCTTGCGAAGTCACATATCCATCTACACATTCGTCGTAACTATTTCCAAAATTATTTGTTCTGAAAAGCCCACCATCCGTAATTACATATATTTTATTATCATCTAGTGGATTGGAAATAATATCATGCACATCGGAGTGCATGTATGTAGGCCAGGAAAGATTACTTAATTGATTCATATTTCCGCCACCTGTGGTAGATGCAAAAACTTCAACACCCACTGCAAGAACATTTTG
>JAHEYM010000396.1 GCA_023251595.1 Bacteroidota bacterium | reverse complement strand
CCGACATAAAAAAGGAGCATCCTTTTAATAATTGGAAGCACTTGCCCCGCCATTCATGGCGGGAGAGCTCAATCTTTGAAAAACAACTCCGCTTTTGTCAGCCATGAAACACCAAAACTCTCCACTGCGACTGTCTCCATCCAAAATGTCAGATGATTAGTATTATAAAAATTAACATGTATAATCTCAAACTTTCCAGTCAATATTGTCAAAAGCGCCAAGATCATTACTGTTCCACAGATTCGATATATTATATTTCTCCTTTTCTTCTGTTTTGTCTGATCTTTAAAGGATTTATTTGATTTGGTAAAAATAAAAAGCGACATCAGCGCTAAACACGATAAAAATATTCCGGCGGAAATTAAATGAAAATTAACCCGGAGGGGAGTATCAATTAGACTGGTTATGGATTAATGATGAATTTCATCTTCACCGAATCCGGAAATATTGTCAGTCGGAAATAATAGCAGCAGCAAAGCAAATATTCCCGCAATAGAAGAAAGATAAAAATCTATACTTGCTTTGCCTTTATAAACCAATAAAAATACTGCGAGCAAACTCACAATGATGATAAAAACACTGCTAACTCTTGTATAAAAATAATGACTTATTGAATCCAATGGGCTCGTATGTCCGGTAGCAATTAAAAGAAAACCATATAAAAAAATCGGCAATAACACCCCTAGAAGACCCACCAATATTCTAAGTGTTTTCTGTTCCGATAACCATATTGTATCATTTTCTTCATAGTCGAGCTTAAAGAATTTTTCTGCTTTCGATTGATTCATAGACTATTTATTTTTGTCGTTTAAAGGAACTACAAATATATTCTTTTTCAATGAGCGAGCTTTCTATAAATTCAAACGGCGCAATAAACAGAAATTGAATAAATTCAATTGCAAGTGACCCTTCCTAAATGGTATATGTTTTGAGTAGCTATCTTTGTGAAGAATTCTTCTTCCGCTTAAACACCCCGATCATGAAACGTATAGCGCTAATTTTATTACTTTTCTGTGCGAAAGCATACTCGCAGAACTACTATGTTAAAGGTAGTGTCGTCGATGTGAAAGATCAATCTCCCCTTACAGGGGCGGTTGCAGTACTCCTTAAATCAGATTCGACAATCTATAAAGGTACTGCAGCTGATATAGACGGTAGTATACTTTTGGGTGATGTTGCAGAGGGTAAATATATTTTTAAGGTGTCTTTTATTGGTTATGAGGAAATGATCCGGAATATCGAAATTAAAGGTGTTTCGATCGATCTTGGGAACATTGCCATGTCGGAAAAGTCGACCACTCTTAAAGTAGTTACTATTGATGAAACCATTTTACCAGTAACACAGAAACAAGATACTACTCAATTTAATGCCGGC
This sequence comes from Bacteroidota bacterium, assembly GCA_023251595.1. Classification (GTDB taxonomy): domain Bacteria; phylum Bacteroidota; class Bacteroidia; order AKYH767-A; family JABDAW01; genus JAHEYM01. Next base: position 2,338 of record JAHEYM010000396.1, on the reverse strand, counting down.
GCTTTTAAAGTACATCCTGATGCTACCGCGGAAGAATTGATCACTAAAATGCCCGGTATTACCTCACAAAACGGTACTGTGAAAGCGCAGGGTGAAGATGTAAAGCAGGTATTAATTGATGGAAAACCCTTCTTTGGTGATGATCCAAATGCCGTTCTCAAAAATATTCCGGCTGAAATTATAGACAAAATTCAATTATTTGATAAGAAAAGTGAACAATCTCAATTCACCGGAATTGACGATGGAAATTCAACCAAAACAATTAACATAATTACAAAAGCACAGTTTCGGAATGGCACTTTCGGAAAGCTATTTGCAGTTTATGCTGATGGCGATAAATATAAAGCCGGTGGAAATATAAATATATTTAATAACGACAGACGTTTTTCCATCATCACTCAATCAAATAATATCAATGAGCAGAATTTTTCTTCCGAGGATTTGTTGGGAATTAGTTCATCAAGCGGAGGAAGATCGGGTGGGGGAGGAGTCGGTGGTGGAAGACCTCGTGGCGGAAGAGGCGGGCCGGGTGGTTCAGGGGGATACCAAGGTGGCGGAAATGATGCTTCAAACTTCATGGTGAATCAACAAAGTGGTATCTCACAGACTCATTCAATCGGACTGAATTATTCGGATAAATGGGGTAAGAAAATTGATGTCACTGCGAGCTATTTTTTTAACTGGACAGATAATAATGCAGGAACTGATTTGTTCAGACAATACGTTTTGCCTGCAGATTCAGGTTTAAGTTATACTGAGAATAATATTTCTAACAGTCAAAATCAGAATCATCGGTTCAACGTAAAATTTGATTATAAAATCGATTCTTCCAACTCGATCACTTTTCAACCTAAATTGTCCGTTCAACGCAATAATGGAAACAGTAGTTTAATGGGTGAAAATATTCAAAACAATATCCTGCTGAGCAATACTGAAAATCAAGTCCGTTCCGATTTAAATGGTTTGAACGTGTCGGCACCACTTATTTTCAGACATAAATTTGCAAAAAAAGGAAGAACTTTTTCCTGGAATATCACACCTGGATTCAACAAAAATGAAGGTCCCGGATATCTTACTTCTTTAAGTAACTTTTATATAGACACGACAACCACCCAATCCGTTAATCAATATTCGAATCTTGATAAACAAACTGAATCCGTTGTTTCCAACATCTCTTATACTGAGCCTATTGATAGCAGTAGCCTATTACAGTTCAATTATGGCGACAATTACAGTCTGAATAATTCAAATAAAAAAACATTCGATTATAATCCGATCACAGCCGATTATCAACAAATTGACACCTTGCTTTCAAATACTTTTAAAAGCACTTATTTCGCACAGAACGGGGGAATTACCTATCGTTATCAATCAAAGAAAGTTCAGCTCTCGGTGGGTTCTTCCTATCAGATTGCGCAATTAAAAAGCGACCGTCAGTTTCCTTATAATTCAACTGTAAATGAAACATTCCGGAGTATATTGCCAAATGCAATGTTTCGATACAATTTCAATCCAAAGAAGAATCTGAATATATTCTACAGAGCCAATAACAATGCGCCAAGTATTGATCAACTGCAGAATGTATTGAATAACAGTAATCCTCTACAACTAAGCGTGGGAAATCCAGACCTTAAACAAGATTATCTGCATAGTCTCACACTCCGTTATTCTGCTACAAACACTGCAAAATCGAGTACCTTCTTTGTTTTGTTAGGTGGAAATTATGCCAAGGATTATATCGGCAGCAGTACTTTTATTGCGAATAGAGATACCGTTATCGACAATGTTTCCATGACAAAAGGCACACAATTAAAAAGACCTGAAAATCTTGATGGTTATTTTAATGTCCGTTCATTTATTGTTTATGGTGTGCCTGTTAAGAAACTCAAATCGAATATTAATTTCAATATTTCCGGTAACTTCACCCGAACTCCCGGTCTTATTAACAATGAATTCAATTTTGCGAATGCACCGACAGCAGGCCTGGGTTTGACTCTTAGCAGCAATATTACAAAGAATCTTGATTTTACAATTACTTCAAATTCGACCATCAATTATATACAAAATACCCTTCAAAAGCAATTGAACACCAGTTATTTTAATCAAACCTCACAATTGAAATTTAACTGGATTCTTTGGAACCGACTCGTGGTTCATACAGATTTGAGTCATCAATATTACAATGGACTAAGCCAAAACTTCAACCAAAATTACCTGCTATGGAATGCCGCGATCGGATATAAATTCCTGAAAAACCAACAGGCAGAATTTCGTTTCTCTGTCTCTGATATTCTGAGTCAGAACAAGAGTATTCAAAGAAATGTAACCGAAACTTATA
>JAHEYM010000054.1:767-13470 GCA_023251595.1 Bacteroidota bacterium | reverse complement strand
CAGTAATTGTTTTAAATGTAAATCCTGTGATTGGCTGTCTGACTGATCCGGAAGGAAATTTTCGATTAGAACACGTTATAGTTGGAAGACAATCTCTTCACATTTCTTATATTGGATATGAGAGTCGGATAATTTCAGAAGTTCTTGTTGAATCGGGAAAAGAATTATTTCTGACGGTTGAACTTTCCCTTTTAATTCCGAGATTAAAAATGCTTGTTATAACGGATAGTGAGGATAAAGGCAAACCACGGAATGAAATGGCTTTGGTAAGTTCGCGCTCATTTACGATTGATGAAGGAACAAAAATGGCGGGGAATTTTAATGACATTTCGAGAATTGCTCAGAGTTATGCGGGCGTTGGCGCAAGCGATATGTCGAACGAACTTGTTATTCGTGGTAATTCATCGAAGGGATTATTGTGGCGTTTAGAAGGAGTTGAAGTTCCGAATCTCAATCATCTTGCCGCTTATGGTTCTTCGGGTGGAGGATTAAGTTTGCTCTCAGTAAATGTTTTGAGAAATTCGGATTTCTATACGGGTGCATTTCCTGCTGAATTTGGAAATGCAACTTCAGGAGTTTTCGATATCAGACTAAGAAATGGGAATAACGAAAAAAGAGAATATGCAATACAAGCAGGTTTCATGGGACTCGAAGCCACGGCAGAAGGGCCATTCACAAAAAAATCGAAATCTTCTTATTTGCTTAATTATCGTTATTCAACCACCGGAATATTAAATTTAATAGGATTAAATATCGGCGGTGTCGCGTTACCAAGTTTTCATGATTTAACTCTGAAAATAAATATTCCGTTGAAGGGAAATAATCAACTCATTATTTTTGGAATCGGTGGAATCTCTTCCGTTTCAGTCCCGGCGTTGAAAGATTCTGCAAAATGGAAAAGCAAAGAAGATCGGTTTTCATCGAAAGAAATTTCTGATGTTCTTGCAACCGGAATTATTCACCAATATTTTTTGGGTGAAAAAACTTTATTGACTTCAGCTATTTCATATTCAGGAAATAGTTTGAAAGATGAAAATGATTCTCTCGACAATTTTTATCAACTTCATAATACTTTCAGTAATTCGTTGGCTGAATCGGCGGTAAGAGTTTCGACAAAAATTCAGAATACATTTAATGCAAGGAATACAATAAAATCAGGAGTTATTTATAGTCAATTAATTTATAATTTATATTCGGAAGACAAAGTGATTCCAAAAGTTTATGTTGACCAATCGGGTTCGACCGGAATGGCACAATTTTATGTTGCCTGGAAACACAGGTTTAGTCAGAAATTTATGTTCAATTCCGGCATATATCTTCAACACTTTTTACTCAACCAACAAACGACGTTCGAACCCCGATTCAGTTTTCAATGCAATATTTCGAGTGTTCAATCTGTCGCGCTGGGAGCGGGATTACACAGTAAGCTTGAACCACTGATGTTTTATTTCTCCTCCATTCAGGATTCATCGGGAAATTATTCTTCACCCAACAAAAACCTGGAAAGTGCGATGGCTCAACATTATGTTTTTTCATACAGTATTCAACCCGCAGAAAACTGGCAAATTAAGACAGAAGTGTATTATCAATACTTATATAACGTTCCGGTTGAAAATGATTTGAGAAGCGGATTTTCCACACTCAATTATTCGGCAGTTTGGGGATCGGATTTAGATAACAAAGTAAATGTTCCGCTTGTGAACAAAGGTACCGGAAGAAATTACGGAGCGGAATTAACGGTAGAGAAATTTTTATCGAAGAATTATTATTTCATGACCACCGTATCTATATATGAATCAAAATACAAGGCATTGGATGGTATTGAAAGAAATTCGAGATACAACGGCAACTTCATCACCAACATCGTTGCCGGTAAAGAATATAAAGTCGGGAAAAGCAAACAAAATGCAATTGTGATTGATTTAAAATTAGTGTGGTCAGGGGGAAGTCGGCTAACACCAATCGATCTTGAACAATCAAGAATTACGGGCACCACACAATTTTTTCTCGACAAAAGATATTCAGAACGTGGACCTGATTACATGCGTGCAGATTTCAAATTTGGTTATCGCAAAAACAAAATAAAATCATCGTATTATGTTTTTCTTGATATTCAGAATATAACCAACCAACAAAATGTTTTTACAAGATATTATGATCCGGCGAAAGATGCGGTGGTAACGTATTATCATTTAGGATTAATACCGATGTTGAATTATCGGGTGAAGTTTTGAGGATGTTTGAAAATAGAACGCTGATAACGCGGATTTGGCTGATTGGCGCTGATAAATATTGACAAGATTCATAAATGAGGACTTCAAATATAATCAGTTTTAATCTGTTCAATCCGTGTCATCCGTGTTCTATTATTTGAATGATAAATCATTCACAAAGTCATTTATTTGTCATTAGTGCATGATATATCATTCACTAATTGATATTTAGGCATGAGAAAAAAGAAATTGGAACGACTCATTTTAAATATGCCGGAGAGATGGAGCGTAAATCATTCAGTGAGATTATTCAGGATATTCAAATTCAAGAGCCGGATTTATTACGATCTGTAAATTGGGAGGAATATGATTTGTTGAGGGTTTGGTGAATTGGAAAATTCCTAATATTTTTTTGTCAGTTTCGCTGAAATTATATTTGGATTAACGATTGGCAGTGTGGCATTGTGAAGAAATGTTCCTTTAAAAATGCCAAACATCACCCCTCTTGTTGTAGAAATGGATGCTGAGTTTAACATCTCAGCAAGACTCGTGTTGATCTGAAGAATTCCTTTTGAATTCGGTGTTATCATTTCTTCGAAATTCACAATGTTAAAGATGCAACTCACTCTTACTGACCCTAATATCAAGGATTGATCGTCATTTCTGATTTCGATTGATACAATTATAAAAATAAGTTTGAGGTCAGAATCAACTTTGCTTTCAATAGAAACATTGAAATCATAATCAGTGATTGAGAGATCGGAATTTGAAGGAAGTGTTAGTGAACTTTCGAGCAGTTCTATTGCCGTCATTTGTATTTCAGCACTGTAATTGCGATTTTTTATTTGTGTCATAGTTATTTTTTATTTTTTGTAGTTAACGGTAATTTTGCTCTTTGATTCCTGCCGGAAAAATAATTGACTGATATATCGTTCACTTGACTTACCGGAGTGGTATAGCGAATTGCTTGTTGCGATATATTTGAATGAACAACAAGTTGAACACGATTAATTACGCTCACATTATTTTTACCAAAAAGAGTTGCCACTTCAACCCCGAACGCACATGCAATTTCAGTAAGAATATCTGTTGTGAAGTTTTGCGTTCCGCTAAACCATTTTGTGATTTCGGAGGGGTTTTTATTAACCTTCTCTGCGAATTCTGATTTACTCCAACCACGCTTCAACATCATGTCTTCGATACGTGCAGCCAATTGCATTTTTACTTTTGTTTGCTCCATTTCGGTGGATGTAATTTCGCCCATTAATGCCTGCAGTTTCGGGCTGTTGTACTTCCGTGCTTTAATTGTCTTCTTCATTTTCGTAGTTTTTTAAATTGCCTTCTAATTCTGTTTTATCAGCTGACCAATATATTTCACCATTATCAATTTGTTTAAGAATTTCATTAGCATAACGGATCATTTCGATTGCCACCTTTGAAAGTTTTGTATCTTGCTGCCAACTTTTTATTTCTTTCGGTTTATGTGCTCCTCCTCCAAGAATAATTGCAACTGTTCCAAATCTCATGCAGTACAGCCGGAGATTTTTATCGGGCAAGTCAAACATTGCACAAACAAAATCTCCATACTTTCCCTCATAAGGTTTGAAATAAGAACTCTTTGCGCCCGTGGTATGTCCCACCTGATAAATCGTTTTGAGAATATCCTTAACCTCTTCCCGAAATATGTTCTCGAATTCACTTAGGAACTTCTCGAACAAAGTCTCAGTTGCGCCCTCCGGAACAATGGAGTACACCTTTGCTTGGTTTCCGCTGAATGATTCAAGTTCAACAATTTCGTAGTTCACTTTCAGATTCAAGATTGCGTTGATAACGACCAATTATGATATTCATTTCACTCATAAGTGAAATATGACAGCAAAGATACGGTAAACATAGTGTTAAAGTCAAATTATTTGTGATATTTTTAATTTATAAGTGAAATAATATCATAAATTTGTGCAAATCAACGGTCTGGGATGGAATGTGATGTCGGTTCCTTCTCTCGTTGCTCTGTGTTAGTGATGTAACCGGCATTTAGTTTTCAGTGACGTTTTATGCCAAGCAGGGCTTACAAAACAATCGTATTAGGATTGGTCAGCCAATAGGTAATTTAGAAGGAAGGACAATACGTTGTCCAATTCATAACCTATCTTTGCTCCTTAATGAAATTCAATGGGCTATTCATACAGCAATACCATCATTTCTTGGGTAGAGGATAAAGCTCTTCTTGCCCTCATCAATAAAACTGCAAAGGAACTTAAACTCAATTTGCTGGAGGTACAGGTAGAGACCGACATTTTGGGTTTGCCTTATTTCTTTGCCATAATTTACGGGGGAAATCTGAACAAGAAAGTTCTTGCTGATTTAAAGGAGATTATTTCTTGGGAGAAACCCAAAGAGTTCGCGATATTATTGACATCAACCTCTGCAAGCAAAATTCCTCCAGCAATAAAAAAATATTTTCTGAAACCACAGGAAATAATTAACCCAGCGTGGCTTAGGACAACCATATTGAATAAAAAAATTGCCATAAGCAGACATAAAGATAATAAGCGATCTTACGACAAAACTATATTCCGGACAGTCAGCATTCTGAGAAAACTGATGCGAAAAAACACGGTGCTTAAATTAGATGAACTTTGCAACGAATATGGCGTAAGTGAAAAAACGATTAAACGCGATTTTGATTTGCTTAATAGTATGGGCGAAGATATCGCCTACGATAAACAAAAACAGGGATATGTTTTGCTTTTTAGCGTGAACGGTTTTATTGATGAAAAATGATACCAACCCCACAGGTGAACTAATATTAGAATTTTGAACAGTGAACTCAATCGTTGAATGTTGTAAATTAAACTCGACCGATCCCAGAAGAAGTTTCACACATTCCTATAGCTCCAATTCAACAATTAGTCACGTAAGCCTATTGTTATCAAGTCGTTCCATACGATAGAGTTGAACCATACAACATGATTTTATCCAACCCAAATACCTATATTCGCAAACTGCCGGATTCTCCAGTCAGTCTCGCCAAAACTTAACCGTATGAGACCCATATCAAAAACGATCTTCTGTATTTATACCGCCCTTTCCTTGTTTTCGTGCGGGTGCGGATCGGATCAAACGAATAAGTTAAAGCCGAAGGAAGAGGAAACCGGGCATTTAAAGAATGAAGGGAATGCGATAGACCAAACAAACCCTACTTTGATGGTTTTCCCCTCTGATGCACTTTTGAAACGACTTGGTTGCATTAAAGAAATAAAAAATCAGGGTACTACCTCGTACCAAAGGGATTATAGCAAGTCATGCATACAGGATTCCGAGCTTAAATTTGTGATCGCAAGTGTTGAAGAAAGTTTTTCTAAAATCGGTTATCCTTTAGAAAATCTTGAGCAGCAATTAAAGCAGATAACCAATGAGAATGCAATGGATGCGATGGAAAGCGTGTCTAAAGATACCCGGACAATGTTAATGAATACTGCCCGCCCCGACTTTGTTATTGAGATTGATTATGAATATGCGCAAGACCCGATGTCCCGTAATCCTAAAAAGATATTGAATTACATCCTTACTGCGTACGATGCATACACGAATAAATCGGTTGCTACTATCACCCGCGCTGATGTTGGCAAAGGGAACGAAAATGCTTCACTCGCCGCACTCATAAGTCTCGATTTAAATAAAAACATTGGTAATTTTCAAAAACAGATTAAAGAAAGATTTTCGGATGAATTGGCGAACGGAATTGAAATTACGTTGCGATTAACGACAGAGGAAAATGCAAATTTCAAATTTAGCGATGAATGTCTCGGCAGCGAAAACTATAATGACTGGATCAATGCTTGGCTGAAAAAAAATACTATTCAGTCCACCTTCAAGCCCGTAAAAAATACAGATAAAGAAATAAAGTACACCAATTTAAGAATAAAGCCAAAGACCAAAACCGGGCAACGTTATTCTGCATTTGATTTTGCAAACGATTTAAAAAATGATTTCTCAAAAGCATGTGGTGCGAAAGCAACTAACCGAACCCAAGGAATTGGGGACGCATATCTTGTAATTTCAGGGTTAAAATAAATTGCGCTAATGAAAAAAATACTTTATCTTTCTTTCGTCTCAATTATTGTCGCTTGCAGTAACAATAATCAGGAGACAAAAGATCCAAATGATCTTTCTGATTCAGCAAGAGCGAAATTGTTGGAAGAAAAGAAACAACGGTTATCTCAAAACGAAACGGCAGATAATAAGATTGACCCCAAGAATATTAATTGGGGTGAAATTCGTTTTACTCCATTCGTTCCTCCATATCCCGAACTTGGTAGTGAAGGAATCGCTGTGATTGAAAATAAAATTAATTCAATGATTTCCAAATACGGAATGGCCGGAAACGTAGGAAATCCTGCCTTCGTAATAATTCCCGCTATAAACCTTACTTCTAAAAACATCACTGCCACCGCACCTACGATGTATGCGAATACATATCAGGTTACATTTTATACTGCAAGTTTAACTGACGGAACAATTTTCAGTTCCGAAGATTTTTCCTTTAAAGGGGTTGGCGAATCTTTTTTGAAGTCATTTATCAACGGAATAGAATCAACAAAAATAGATGAGGTTAAATTCAAAAATCTGCTTTCTACAGGGAGGGACAAAGCAATCAAATATTATGAGGCGAACTGCGAAAATATTTTACAGGAGGCAAAGAATAACGCCTCAAAAAAACAGTTTGCAGAAGCTATACTGATTTTAAAAACGATTCCGAAGGAGACTTCCTGCTACAAATCTACCGGAGAATTGATCGAAAAATATTTTAAGATGGATTTAGCTATTAACTGCAATCAGATATTAGGACAAATGAAATCGGAGCTTGGTAAGCAAAGTGCAGTTGGTGGTTTTAATTCTCAGGCAATGTCCTATTACGCATTAATACCGATGGATGCGCCATGTTATCAGGAAGCACAGACAGTGTACGGTACTTATCTAACCAAACTTAATCCAACGGCAAAACAAGAATGGGAAAAGGAAGAAAGAGAATTCAATTTAAGGAAGGAGAAACAACAGCAAGACCATACATACAATATGACCAAAGCAGAATTAGAATCAAAAACCGCAATTGAGGGACAAACTGCAATACTGGCTAAGTATAAAAAGGATTACGAATACGAAAAACTTCCTTGGCTCAGGAAATTAGTTCATCTCGGCGAATGGGATCCATTTGATGCTACAAGCAAGATAAACAAATAAACTTTATGAAGCATTTACTATCCTTAGTAAGTTGCGCAATTCTTATTTACAGTTGCAGTAACAACCCTTGCAAAAATTGCGGCTGCGACAATGTTGACGATTGTCTTTCAAAATACAAGTTTGTTGAAGCAAGAAAGTACGTCTCAAAGGAAGATTCTCATGAACAATTAGCTAAAATATTTCTTACAGAAAGTAAATACTGGTTTTCTGAGAAACAATTCAATCGAGCACTTGATGCAGGAAAAGAATTAGTTCATCTTGGATTTGACAATGACAAAAAAGAGTATATTCAATTGCTTTCTGAAATTATTTCCGCAAAAATACAATCAAACGATTTGAATGAAATTGGTCTGATATTAGATGCGTTTGACCTTGTCGAAGGTCAAAATAAAATCAAAACAAATTGCTATTTTAAAATAATTAGTAAATATTGTGAAAATGGGAATATAAATGAAGCTAAGAATTTTACTCAAAATTTACCAGAAAAAATAGTGTCGAAAGAGAACAGACATATAAAGTCAGACCTTTCAAATCTTAATGATGAAATTGAAGACTGCCGTATCCAATATAATGAAATTAGGCAGCGACTCAAATCAAATCAGGAGATAGAGCCATTCAAAAAAGCTTGGGAAACTGATTATGTAATAACCACCTACGAATATCCTCGAAAAGAAGCAATGAAAATAATCGAAGAGTATAAAAGCAGGTAAAATGATAAATTTAGAATTTTCAGAATTGCTGGCTTTTGAAGAATTGACTTTGCAAACAGCGGCGATTAATACTGGTATCTACATTTGGGGCTTTATGCACAATGAATCATTCGTACCCTACTATGTCGGAATTGCGTCCGGTAAATCGGGTATGACGATTGCCCGTCGAATAATGTACCATCGTAGCTCATATTATTTTCATAAGCCAAACACAAAATATACTTTATTGAATAGTCATTATTTATTAAATACCTTTTCAACAGACGGTTGTTTTCCACGAGATTATTATCAGAAAAAGAATTTCGGAGAAATCTGGGAAAAGCATCTAAGAAGTTTAAATTTAACATCTGGATATATAAAACAACACACTATCTTTGTCAATAATTATCTCGGTGGTTTAATTGACAAAGTACACAACGATAAAAAACGTCATGATCGAGAGTTCCGGTTTTGTTATGCCAAATTGTCCCGATCTGAACTTAAGGATATTGAGCCATTCGATAATATTCATTCGGAGCGAGAAATTATAACAATTGCATTTAAATTGCTTCTTGAAAGATTGGAGACATTTGTTAAATATTCAATTAAGTTCAACACAATGGGGCATTCAGGGTCTTTTGCTAATCATCTAACCTCAAATTCGTCCAATCCAAATGAAGCAACGGGGATAATCTTCAATGGAAGTATAATACAGGTTTGCATAAACACAAAAAACGACCCGAAATTAATGAATATTTTTCACCATTCCGAAAACCCAATGTCTCCATCTAAAATTTGTGCAATAGAAGCAATAAACCAAATCAAACCCTAAATTCTCCGAAATCATGGAAACTCCCTACAGACTTACTTATCAAGAAAAAGCATTAACTAATATTTTGCTTTCAATCTTTTATTACAATGGCTTCGAAAAAAGAAAACTGCCGAAAATATTTGAATCTGATGAATTAATTACGATTGAGATTGTGAATGAATGGATAAAGAAAACCGGATTATCTCCTGACGATCTAATATTTCCTCATAATAAAGATAATGTTGCTAATGATCAGGATGATAAAGATAATATAAAAAAATACAAGTACGTTATTGAGCTTCTTGGAATGTATTTTCCGGCAACACAATCAATAACGCTATACACTAAACGGATCGAAGAAGCTGCAAAAGGATTAAATGTAAGTACAGATGCCCTCCGACAGGTTGTTTTACTTCACGAAATCGGACATTGGATAACTCATAAATTGCATTATAATAGACAATGTTGGGAAATTGCAAAATACAATAGTGCTTCAACTGAAGTTCACGAAGGTTGGGCGCAACTACTTGCTTGGTGGGTTGTGAAAAATATATCGAAACTGAAGCGTGCATTTGACAGATTAAATAAAGAACAGATACAACAGTATCATGTTTGGGTAGAATTTAAACATTCGACTATTAAATCGTTGCTTGTATTAAGAGAATTAGAATCTCCCACGAAAACCACATGGGAAAGTTGTGATAAACATGTTGCTCAAAATCCGGAGAAGTCTATTCACTCAATACTAATTATAATGAGGGGTGAAAATACTGGGAGAGAACTAAATATTGCAAATTAGAATGTTGAACAAAATTTAAGAAATATTTTACTATTGGGACAATACGTTGTCCATCTCCGGAGCTATCTTCGCTTTTAGAATCCCTTCAATCAGAAGATGACGAAGCAATAACTTTCAAATCAATGCTCTTAGAACAATTCGAAATCTGGTTTAATCAGAACAGGGATAAATTTATCTGCAAGCTATACATTTTTAAAAACGGAACTAAAAACAAGACCAAAAAATATCTTCAGTTACGTTTTGAGAATATTATGCAAGAGATTTATGTATATGTGAATAAACGGGAAATAAATATTTGGGTTGAACTGGGGAAAATTACTGAATCTGAAGACAAAGTGCCCGACATACTCGCAGATTTTTATGTAGATGAGAAACAAAATGCAGAGGGGAAGTATTATAACGGCGGTCATGTAAAACCACACAGCCACAACACGTTAAAAGAAGTCTATGATGAAGAGTTTAATTACTTTTTGGAATGGGTAAATTCAAATATCAAGAAAGAAAATTTCTTAGCCGTAACATGGACTGTTGGAGTTACATCTGCCAGAATAATGGATCGGGCAAAACTGAATGAAAAATATGTTTCAAACCAAACTGATTCAGATTATACAGCCGAGCCCCTCGCTAAGGATGAAATTGCGTTTTTAGAATTGCTAAAGCTTAAAAAGCCGATGATAATAAGTGGTTCGGGAAATGAAAGATGGGATGCGAAAATTTTACTTCTTACAGATATAACGACTAACTGATGGAATGCCTACAGACCGAACCGTTAGAAAAATTGATACATCTGAATGAAGTTCTGCGGAAATTGTCGGAAAGGATTAAGCAGGAAATTGAAGAAACAAAAATCTATTATCATTCAAAAAAATCTTCAAATAAAAACTATAGTGACGACTTTGAAATCGAGGTGCTGGTGGATTATATCTTAGAGAAGAATGATCCTTTGTTTGATGAGGAGAGCGACAATATTATTTTTAGTTTCGAAGAGACGTTTACTCATACAAGTTCCGAAAAGTTTGACGAACGCTATCTTAAACTTGACTATCCCTATCCATTCAGAAACGATATTTTAAAGAAAATTAAGAACCCTTGCCGTTTGTTATATTTGCTTTCGGAGAAATTAGAGATCTCCGATATTTGTAGGATCGGTGAATTATGGTACGATTTCAAGTTTATTAATCAGAAATTTATTGCCATTTAAAAGTGGATACATTAACAAAACAGAGAGTGATTGGCATTGGTTGGTATTGTTACGGAGATAATTGGAGCGCAAATTATCTTGCTGTGGCTGTTTCTGTCAATGAAATCAAAGATATTGAATTGCTTTGTTCAAGCAAAATTCCACCGACAGAAAATGTTGCAGCTTACATCGTTAGCTTTACTCAATCTGTAAAACATTCTCATCCCGGCTTCTCAATCGAATTCTCGGCTCGTACCGATGATCGATCTATGAATAATTGGCTTTACCGGGTTGTTAAAGAAATTTATCCGTTTCATCTCACGAAGTGTGAGAGCCATGCAGCGATGATTGCAATTCAAGCAATATACGTTGGATTAGGAGAAATTGAAAGTCAGGTGGTGCTGCCGTCTAAAGTAGAATACAGGCATTATGTTAAGGTGTAAGTTGACTTTCTGTTCTTCCTGTTTATTTAATAAAATTTCAAATTCGGAAATATAATATATTGCAATTCTGCATAAAAAATAATATTTAAAATAATTCATTATGTTATGTAAATATTTAGAAATCGAATTGAATTGTGGAACCAAAGTTGCTGTTGAATGTTTTCAGTTGGGATATACTTATGGTGGATTGCTAGCAGGCAAACCAGGCGCAGTAATAAATAGGCATATTTTTAAAAGAACCGCGAGCCCCTCTAATTGGGGGATAAGAAAAACTTTAAAAATTAAACCTACAAAAAGTGAATTTAAAAATTGTTTAAAACCCGCTTACTATGTTGTGTGGCTTTGGGGTGATCCTTTTGACAACAACTACACCAAATACTGCGGTTCAGAATTAGTAGTAATATGGTTTGGGGATTATCCAAATGGGAAAACAATTGAAACTATTATTGAAGAGGGTGTGAAATTTATTGATTGGCAGAAAAATGCAAAAGATTTTTGCTATTAATGTTCTTGTGCCGTCCGCTTTTTCAGTAGGGATCCTTTCAATCGCGTTAAGATCTTTTCAAATTTTAAATTTTTGCAACGCGATTTTAGGATGACGGGTCATCAAACCCATACACCAACATAATATCTCCCTGCCTCTCATACAAAAGCTGATATTTTTTTTGAAAATCTTTTCTTGCGATGGTGCCGAAAATTTTTCCGGAATTATTATATATGAAGGGTTCGATTTTCATCTGGGTTTTGAAATCCAAACCGCCGAGAGAATAAATTTTATACATCGTTTCCTTCGCGCACCAGATAATATATAACATTTCGAGATAAGATTCCGGTTTCAGATATTGGATTTCTTCAACATGCAAAAAACGATGCTGAATTGTCCGGATTCTTTCGCTCATTAATTCTATATCAATGCCACCTACCCTTTCACCCGAAATTAAAACCGCCACATAACCGCGACTGTGAGAAATTGAAACATCTTCTTTCCGACCAACCAAAAAAGGTTTTCCATTTTCGTCATAATTCAATTCAACCGGAACATCATTCTTCAACAAAACAGAAATCATCTCTTTCACTGCAGACCGCTCCCGATCGCGATAGTTCTTTTTCTCGCCCTCGACTATTGGGACACTTTCTACACCTGCTACAGGTGCTGGGACCGACGAAGAAAAATTGAATTGACAGAGTATCAGTTCACAAGTTTCGTCGATCTTATGTCGGTAGAGAATGCTATTCATAATTCCCCCAAAAGTACAGATGATTCTTGTTGGGAAATAGGATTTTTATGAGTATTATTGCATATTCGGGTTTGTGTGGTTTCTCC
>JAHEYM010000054.1:0-757 GCA_023251595.1 Bacteroidota bacterium | reverse complement strand
AACCCGATGAATATTCAGTATAAGACAGGCTTCCGACGCGTGAAAAATAAGTTATCCCTCATTTACTTTCTTCTGTTTTTCGGATTCATCGCGAGCAGTTTCGGGCAGCAGTGTCAGATCGTTTATGTGACGCCGAATGGTGCTTCAACTGGTGCCGCCGGAACACCTTCAAATCCTGCGAATCTCGCCTACGGCTTGACTCTTGCGAGTCCCGCGAACCCCAGAATGCACCTGAGTGGCGGTACTTATAATATTTCGTCGGAGTTCATCATGATCTCGGGAATTACGATTGAAGGTGGATTCGACCCCTCAAATAACTGGTTGAAAACAAATGGTGCAACAACGACTATTTTCAGAGATAATAGTAATCCGACCCCAAACCCCGCCCGCCTCGTTGCAGTGTCATGTATCGGCATCTCCAACTTCCGTTTTCAGGATGTCAAAATTCAGGTGGCATCGGCCTTTGGAGGGGGAGTCTCGACTTACGGAGTTTATCTCAACAATTGTTCAGACTATAATTTTACTCGCTGTAAAATAATTTCCGGTAATGCAGGCGATGGTGACACAGGTGCGCTTGGTGCTGACGGTTTGCCCGGAGCCATTGGTTCTATGGGTCAAAGCGGCGACGAAGATGGGCCATGCTGTACAACAGGTGGTGTCGGTGCAAGCGGTTCATTCGCAGGTAGCAACGCTGGCGGAAATGGGGGCGATGGCGGTGCACAAGGTGGATATATTTTTCCTGCAAGTGGTTGGACAA
>JAHEYM010000053.1:4361-13503 GCA_023251595.1 Bacteroidota bacterium | reverse complement strand
GGTTCCCAGTAAGTTTCGTAAAATATCTTAACGCAGTTTTGAGGGCTTCAATAGAATTGGTTTCGTTAATAGGCATGATTTTGCTCCGTTTCACGTCGTTCGCAGCGTGTAGTGAGAGTGCGAGGTTGAATTTCGCGCCATCATCGGCGAGTTTGATAATCATTTTGGCAATCCCCGCTGTAGAAACGGTAATTCTCTTGTAGGAGATATGCAGACCTTTGGGAGAAGTGATAAGATCGATGGCTTTCATCACATTCTGATAGTTCAATAATGGCTCTCCCATCCCCATAAAAACGATATTCGTCAGAGGAATACTGAAATATTTCTCTGATTCTTCTTTCAAAATCGCCACCTGATCAAAAATCTCCTGAGCATCAAGATTTCGGGTCCTTCCGAGTTGTCCCGTTGCGCAAAATGTGCAGGACAAACTGCAACCGACCTGCGACGAAACACAAGCTGTGAGCCGATCTGAGGTAGGGATCAGTACCGCTTCAATGACGTTACCATCATAGAGTTTCAGGGCAAACTTTACCGTTCCATCATTACTTTTCTGCACTGATGCGATCTCCGGATAATGAAGTATGAAGTTGTTTTCAAGCAATTCCCTGACTCCTTTCGAAAGGTTGGTCATGTCGCTAAACTTCCTGGCAGATTTCTTCCAAAGCCATTCGTGGACTTGCTTTGCACGAAATGATTGCTGCCCCGCCCCCGAAAAAAACTTAAGCAATTCGTCTGAAGAAAGATTCCTGATATCCGGCTTAACCGTTTGCTCCATAATCGTGCAAATATATATAGTTTTGCGGGTTATTTAAAGTGTCGTTCTTCATTCAAAGCAAACCTGTTGCGTTTTATATCGGCTGATTATGTCTTTACCTGTGCCGGCACCCCTATAAAAGAGGGCGTAATGGCTGTCGATTCGAACGGGATTATTCTGCAAATTTTCCAGGATCGAACGGTCCCTGAGCTTGTCGAAGGGTCGGGTGAAATAGAAGAATACAAAGGCATCATCTGTCCCGGTTTCATAAACACACATTGTCACCTCGAACTTTCGTGGTTGAAGGGGAAGATTCCTATGAATACAGGTCTTGATGGATTTTTGAGAGAATTTATGCTAACCGCCCCCACCCAGCCACCCCCAAAAGGGGGAGGAGATTCACGGAGGGGAATTCAGGATGAGGTTACGGACGCTATCAAACGAGCAATTCTCGAGATGAAAACCAATGGTATCGTGGCTTGTGGTGATATTTCCAACAAATCGATTTCTTTTGAACAGAAGGACAAATCAGAGCTTTTTTTCCACACTTTTATTGAACTTTATGGATTCGACCCATTGAGGGCTCAGAAAGTTTTTCAACAGGGTAAAGACCTACTCGATCAACATCATGGAATAAGAAAGAAGGCAAGTATCACCGCCCATGCGCCCTATTCGGTTTCAACAAAGTTGTTGAAGATGATTGCGGATGAAGCTCTTCAACAACATAGCATTTTATCAATTCATAATCAGGAGAGCGAGGATGAAAATATTTTTTTCGAGAAGGGTGAAGGGAAAATCAGGGATAGATTGGAGTGGTACGGTATAGATTTGAAAGATTGGAAAGTTCCCGGAATGCGTTCGGTTGAATGGCTGCTTTCACAACTTCCTTCATCGATAAAAACTTTATTGGTTCATAATACGGTTTCGAAGAAAGAAGATATTCAGAGAGCGGGTGAAATAAATCCAAATTTATATTGGTGTTTTTGTCCGAAAGCAAATATATATATAGAAAACAAGTTGCCCGATTTTAATCTTTTTTATGGGGAAGATGTTCGTTGCACAATCGGTACAGATAGTCTTGCGTCGAATGATGGATTATCGATTCTTGAAGAACTAAAAATTATTACAAAAACTTCACCCGAAATACCACTCGAAATATTATTAAATTGGGCTTGTAAAAACGGCGCTGAATTTTTGGGAATTGGAAAGCAATATGGCACATTAGAGCCCGGTAAAAAACCGGGAATTTTATTGCTGGATGGTTGTGATTTTCAGAATTTACGATTAACGGAAGAGACAAAAGTCAGAGTTTTGGTTTGAAAATGCATGAAGGGTAAAAATGGAACACTGATGATGCAGATTTGACTGATGGACACTGATAAAAAAACCAATACAAAAATGATCATTAGAATCTTTTTACCTGCCTTTATCATTAATTCCAATTCTATGAAAAAAGCTGCAGATACGATTTCATTATACCCCATACGTCAAAGCAATGTTGCTGCCTAAATTAAAAACCCTCGACTTTAAAAAAGCTGAAGTGTTTTATTTCTATTTTTTTGTTGCTCTTAATCTCTTACCCGTCCTCGTTTGTAAATTTTTTCCAACGAGTGATGGACCTTCGCATTTATACAACTCGAGCATTATCCTTGAGTTGATCAGGAATGCAAATAGTCCTTTTCACCAATTCTTTTCCCTCAATTCTCATCTCAACCCAAACTCGTCGGGTCATTTTCTACTTGCTTTCTTGTTGATTTTAGCGCCTTCTTTTGCTGCCGAAAAAATCGTCTTACTCATCTACCTTATTGGGTTACCACTAAGTATCAGATTTGTGTTCAAATACCTTCCGATTAAATCGAAATATTTATTGTATGCTGTTTTTCCTTTCACCTACTCCTTTTTGTTTTACTATGGTTTCTATAATTTTAATATTGGTTTGTTTTTCTTTTTTGGGGAATTGGATTCTGGCTTAAACATAACAATCAATTCACACCGGTAAGAGCGTTAAAATTAGCGTTGATAACGTCTGTCATTTCTTTATCTCACGTATTTGTATTTGCAATGTTTATAATCATTATTTTTATTTTAAATTTTAAGGGGATCTATTTACTGATTCAACAAAACAGGAAAGAGAAAATTCAGTTTTTGAGAAACTATTTATACCTGTTTATTTCCCTTGTCCCCGGATTGCTTTTTATGGGCATATTTGTTTTTACGAATCAATCTATGCAGAGACCTTTCACTTACCTATCAACGGAAGATCTTTTCATTTCATTAAAATATATAATGCCGGCAAAAGGTATCCATTATGCTGACTACGCTCTATTAACCAAATTGTTACTTTACACATTTGTGTTATTATCAGGATATATCTTTATGAGTTCAGTTTTTTATTCATTAACAAAAAAGTTGTTCTCAAAAACAAACGTTTACTCATAATCTGTGGAAGCATACTCTTGCTTCTTTTTACACTACCCGACACTACACGTTCCGCCGGGTTTATTTCATCGAGATTGCTCCTGATGTTTTTTATTTTTTTTTATAATATGTCTTGCTTCATACGAAGTACCATATACAATAAAAATAATAGTTTTTTGTGGAATTAATTTTATAAATTACTCAATATTATTTCATAATTATAGAGCTACTTCAAAAGATCGTGAAGTAGCGGAGCAAATAAATTATTGCTCTAAATTTATTAAACCATATAGTACTGTATTTCCAATCAATCGAGACAATACCGTTGTATATGCACACATTTCAAACTATCTGGGATCAAATAAACCAATTGTCATTCTTGAAAACAATGAAGCCTCTTTAGATTATTTTCCTATACAATGGAAATATAAAACGATGCTGAAAGAATCACCCGGAAATTTTCCAATCGATGACCATCGTTTGTTTGGAGAAAATCCGAACGAAAAATATCAGAGAATTATTGATTATGTTCTTCTAATAGGCCAAAATAATCCGTCAACAAATGACAGGACTGAAATGAAAATTAATAAAGAATTAGAAGCAAATTATCAATTGTTATATTCATCAGCAGAAGGAAAAATAAATATTTATGAAAATAAGGCCCGCTGATAGCTCAGAATGGTTAGGTGCTTTGGGATTATAATCTGTGAAAATCTGTGCGATCTGTGAGCAAACTAAAAAAGTTTTAGCAGAAGCTGATCTCTCCATTCAGAAAACGACTTAATAAATCATCTTCAATCCGTCCAATCCGCGTCATCCGTGTTCCAAACTTATGCAATGAATAAAGACTGTGCTTCCCAAAAAACTGGACAGGTTTTGAGAGCCCGTAAGGGCTCACCCCAACGCCTTCATTTCCAACATGATAAAAATAAATTCCGAACTTCATACGAAATTCAAATATCCTCTGTAACTTAGTGCCCGCAATTGCCCAATATCCTAACTATTCTATGAAAAAATTGTATTCCTTTATTCTCGCTTTTATCCTGTTGGCTTCAGCTTCCGTCTTCTCACAAACCCGCAAACTTCCTTCCGTCGATCTGAAAACCATTGATGGTACTACCATCAATACTTCCACCTTCAACAACAACGGAAAGCCAATGCTGATCTCATTTTGGGCTACTTGGTGCAAACCTTGTATTGAGGAATTAAATGCAATTTTTGAAAACTATTCAGACTGGCAAAAAGAGACCGGAGTGAAAGTGATAGCTATTTCTATCGATGACTCAAAAACCGCCGGTCGTGTAGCACCGTTCGTCAATGGGAAAGGCTGGACCTACGACGTTTTCAAAGATCTCAACAGCGATTTCCGTCGTGCGATGAATGTTGGAGATCCTCCAATGGCTTTCCTCATCGATGCAAAAGGCGATATTGTTTGGCAACACGTTGGTTTCGTTGAAGGCAACGAAAAAGAAATGTATGAAATGATAAAACTTGTAGCAGCAGGAAAAGCAATACCGACGAAGAATTAACAATTAACAATGAATAGTGAATAAAGAATAGATAATCATCAACTGACAACTAACCCCTAACGAACCATCTTACCAAACCAAAACATGAAAAAAACTTACCTTTACATCATCGCCTTCAGTGTTCTATCATTGCAAGGATTCGCGCAATCTCAGAGATTGGTGCTTTATGAAGAATTTACACAGGCTTCGTGCCCACCTTGTGCCGCAGCCAATCCTGCCTTTAATGCGTTCCTGAACGCCAACACCACCGAAAGCACGTCGATCAAATATCAGACAAGCTGGCCGGGAGTTGATCCGATGAATGCTCAGAACCCTTCAGAGGTCGCGAACCGTGTCGGGTTTTACAATGTAACCGGTGTCCCGGACGCGATCATGGACGGTGCTGAACTGGGTTCACCTGGTAACGCTACCGGTAGCTTGTTATACAGCGAATACAATACACCTTCACCTTTCACAATTACTCAGAACTTTGTTCTTAGTGCGGCATCGGATTCTATTCTCACGCATGTTGTGATCAGAAAAACCGGCACCACTACCGGAACCCTTTATGCGAGAGTTGTGGTAATTGAGAAACTTATCCACTTTACCAGCCCTCCCGGAGGAAACGGAGAAACAAATTTCGAACATGTTATGAAGAAAATGTTGCCAACAGCGAACGGTACTGTCGTTCCAAGTTCTATGGGGATCGGCGATTCTATGGTTCTGAATCTCAAATGGAAACTTGTAAATGTTTACAATGTCTCTGAACTCGCGTTGGTTTCATTTGTACAAACTCAAGGAGGTGACAAATCAGTATTACAGGCAGGATACAGCCCATTTCCAAGTGCAACAGGTGTAAGCGAGATTCCAACTGTGAGTGATTTTAACATCTATCCCAATCCATCGAATGGTAATCTTACCATCAGTCTGAATTCTGCCAAAGAACAAAAAATGAATATCCAGGTTCTCGACCAGATGGGAAAAGTTGTTTTTGCAGTAAACGATAGAGATGTTATAAGCGGTTCAACACAAACCAACCTAGATTTGTCTTCCCTCTCATCAGGTATCTATATGTTGCGTTTGGAGAACAAAGAAGGCTCCGTGAATCGCAAAATTATTCTGACGAACCAGTAAAAATAAATCTCGAAACAAGGGAGCCGCAAGTGCATTTTTTGTACCTTGCGGCTTCATTTTTTATATCTAATATAATTATATGAGAATAGAGCTGAGAGTAGAAAAAGTGAGTAATCATAAAAACAAAACAATTTCCTTTTTTATTTTGCTTAGTTTAATTACCTTGATGAATTCAGTTCTCGCGCAGGATAAGGTTTCACCAGGTGCAATTCATGGCAATTTTCAGGGAGATGCTCAATATTATAATCCGGATTCCAATATTAATGCTCCACTTGTTCCGGAAAAAATGCTGATGAATGGATACGCGAATTTTAACTACGAGAGCGAGCATTTTTTAGCAGGACTCCGTTACGAATCTTATTTGCATGTGTTGCAGGGATTTGATCCTCGTTACGAGGGTAGTGGTATTATGTATCGTTATCTGACTTATAAAAAAGATCAGATGGAAATTACTGCCGGTAGTTTTTATGAGCAATTCGGCAGCGGTATGGTTTTGAGAGCATACGAAGAGCGAGGTCTCGGCATTGATAATGCGCTGGAAGGATTTCGTGTTAAATATACACCTATCGAAGGTTTAACATTTAAAGGTGTGATCGGAAAACAAAGGTCATTTTTTAATTACGGACCTGGCATTGTTCGCGGGTTCGATGGCGAATTATCACTGAACGATTTTCTAAAAAGCTGGAGTGAGAAGAAAACAAAAATCGTTGTCGGCGGATGCTTTGTAAGTAAGTATCAAAAAGATGCCGACCCGATATATATTCTGCCTGAAAATGTAGGATCATATTCAGGCAGAATTAATCTTCAACATGGGAAAATAAGTTTTAATAGCGAATATGCCTATAAAATAAATGACCCTTCTTTCACCAATCATTTTATTTATAAAGATGGTCAATGTCTTCTTGTGAGTGCGACCTATACGAAGCCGGGAATCGGTTTGACCATCTCAGGAAAAAGAACGGATAACATGAATTACAGGTCCGATCGCACGGTGACAGGAACTCTACTTAATATTAATTTTCTTCCGGCTCTCACCAAGCAGCATACATACCAACTCGCGACTTTTTATCCTTACGCCACCCAACCAAACGGTGAAATGGCAGGGTCTGCTGAATTTTTCTATAATTTCAAACCTGGATCAACACTCGGCGGAAAACATGGAATGAATCTGGCTTTGAACTTCTCCAAAATAAATTCTATCGACACAGTTAACACAAACAATGAAAAAGGTTATACGTCCAATTTTTTAAAAATTGGAAAAACAATTTATTTCGAAGATCTCAATGTTGAATTGACAAAAAAATTCTCCAAAAAATATAAAATGATTTTCACCTATCTGAATATTATTTATAATAAAAATGTTATTCAGGGTGAAGAGGGAATCTTCCATGCAAATATCGGCGTGATAGAAACCATTTGGAAAATGACTGACAAAGTTGCGATGAGAACCGAATTGCAACATCTATATACAAAACAGGATCAGGGAAACTGGCTCGAACCTTTGGTTGAATTTTCGTTCTCACCACACTGGTTTGTTTCTGCGTATGATTTATATAATTATGGAAACGAAATCAAGGATAAACAAATCCATTATTTCGGCGTTTCGACCGGCTATACAAAAAATGCCGTGCGAATGATGCTGAGTTACGGAAAACAACGCGCCGGATTATTCTGTGTAGGTGGTGTTTGCCGAACTGTACCTGCATCGAATGGCGTTTCTTTTTCCATCACAAGTAGTTTTTAAAAAAATTATTTTTGATATAATCCAATACATATCAGAAACAATATAATACAGAAAATAACTCATCATGAAAAATAAAATTCTCATTCAGATTACACTCGGTCTTATCGGAATATTCCTATATAATGCCTGTGATTATATCTCTCCACCATATACCCAAGGAACGCACAGCGGACCTGACACAAGTATTGTGATGCGGAAAATTCTCATTGAGGATTATACCGGACATACATGTCCGAATTGTCCACGTGCTGCTGAAATGCTCGACACCCTGATATCAATTTATGGATCGCAAATAGTTCCGATCGCGCTGCATGTAAGCGATTATGCACGACCCGAAATTCACCCTGACAGTTCCTATAATAAAGATTATCGAACAGTCACCGGAACAGATTGGGATAATGAATTTCAGGTTTCTCTAGTCGGTTTACCCCATGGTTTGGTAAGTCGACTGGATCATGGAACAAGCTCGTTTATTAAAAGTTATTCGGAGTGGTCAACGGCATCCGCTTCCATAGCTTCCTTAGCAGCCGATGTGAAATTGACCATCCAAAATTCCTATAACACTTCAACTAGAGTAATTACTTCAACTGTAAATTCGGAATTTGTAAATTCACTTACAGGTACATACATGTTAACAATCGTTTTAACTGAAGATTCAATCATAGACTGGCAAAAAGATGGTATTACCTCCCCACCCACAAACCTTCAATTCTTCGTGCATAAACACATGCTCCGTGGTTCATTAAATGGATCCTGGGGTGACACGGTAGCAACCGGCGATATAGCAAAAGGTGCTTTATGGACTCGCCCGTACACTTATACGCTGCCAACAAATTTCAATGATACACATTGCAA
Organism: Bacteroidota bacterium; assembly: GCA_023251595.1. Taxonomy (GTDB): domain Bacteria; phylum Bacteroidota; class Bacteroidia; order AKYH767-A; family JABDAW01; genus JAHEYM01. The sequence goes on along the minus strand of JAHEYM010000053.1, from coordinate 5,090 downwards.
AATCGTAGCGTTTATATACAATTCTGCTACCTACGAAGTCATTCAGGCAGAGTTCAAGGGTATCCGTTGACCTTAGCTCCTCCCCTATTTGGGGGAGGTTGGGAGGGGTGGGGTTATTTTCTCCCGAACAACCAGGCAAGCCAGATTCCACATAGTCCCCATCCGATGACAGCATCGACGATGAACGATTTGGTGTAATCCCATGATTGTCCCATAAAATTCATTCCCATTAGCGGTCCTTGACTCGAGATGATAACTGCGACGAGCATGACGATCCATAATCTGCTTGTGAAGGTGGTAATGCTCTTCGCACTTGCCGCTAACACGAGCACCATGCAAAAAACGGAGAGAAGCTCGTATAAAAACCCTCTAATGAAAACGATGGGCTCATGTCCAATTCCGTTTTTGATATAGACAATTGTCGCCATTGGTTTTCCCTCTCTTTCTTTCATGTTTTTCTCCATTGCATCTTTGTATGCTTTGTCATAAAATCCGGCATTCGCATTGTCGAGCATCGGCAACATATAGGTTCCGGATTGCGGAATATTATCGGTAATCGATTTCAATATCGTATCCTGAGCTGGAGTATATTGGAATGTATGATGGTGGATCGGGAGAAGAACCCATGCCACGAAACTCCAAACGAACATAATAATGGCTCCGACAGACGAGCCGAGAAGGATTTTTTTCATTTTTTTTATTTTTAGGTTGAACAGGTTTGGGATATGA
>JAHEYM010000053.1:0-4351 GCA_023251595.1 Bacteroidota bacterium | reverse complement strand
CCCATTGAAGTATCAACAGGTCATTACTCATAATTTTTTAACTAAATTTGCAGTATGAGAGTTTTGATTTTTTGTAGAATAATATTTTCTGTCCTGCTCTTCTCGCCTGGTTTAATTACAGCGCAGGGGTTCAAAGCAGGATTGATGCTCGGTCTCGCAACAACACAAGTCGATGGCGACGGTTATGCAGGTTATGATAAGCCCGGCTTGACCGCCGGTGCTTTTGTTAACAGAAGTTTCGGTGATCGTTGGTCAGGAGAAATGGAGATATATTATGTTGAAAAAGGGAGTCGTCACACTCCAAAACCCGACTACGGAGATTATACTTTTTTCAAAATGAGTTTAAACTATGTGGAAGTTCCTCTGTTAATTCGTACACAGATGGGTAAATTTCTGTTTGACGGCGGACCCTCACTTGCTTTTCTGTTGAATTATGGTGTTGAAGATGCAAATGGTCCTGAAGAAATTCAAACACCGTTCAAACAAATAGATTTCTGTTCTAATATAGGAGTTAGTTATCAATTATTATCGAAATTATCTTTGAACTGGCGATTTCAGTATTCAATGATTCCGATAAGAACTATGGCTGATTTAAATAGCTATCGCGGACTCAGGAAACAATGGAATGATGTATTAAGTTTTACCTTGCATTATCAATTTTAACCGGTGAAACATAAAATCGTTCTTGGAATAACCGGTGCAAGCGGAGCTATATATGCGAAAATTCTTTTACAGAAATTAACAAAATCGGCAGAACAGATCGAAGATGTTGGGGTTGTAATTTCAGATGCTGCCCGACAAGTTTGGAAATTTGAACTTGAAGAAGAAGCCCTTGCTGGTTTCAATTTCAAGGTATATGATACAAATAATTTTAATGCACCTTTCGCCAGTGGTTCTGCACATTATAATACGATGATTGTTTGTCCGTGTTCGATGGGGACACTCGCCCGTATTGCCAATGGAATTTCGGAAAGTTTGATTAGCAGAGCTGCTGATGTTATATTGAAAGAAAGGCGAAAATTAATTCTGGTTGTGCGCGATACGCCGTATAATTTAATTCATATAAATAATATGAAAACAATAACGGAGGCCGGAGGAATTATTTGTCCCGCCTCTCCGTCATATTATTGTATGCCGAAAAATATAGAAGAATTGGCTTCGACTGTCGTGAATCGCGTTCTCGATTTGGCAGGAATTTCCATCGATGGATTTAAATGGGGAGAGAATAGTGAATAGTGAATAGTGAATAGTGAATAGTGAATAGTGAATGGTAAGCAGGAAAATCCGATCATCTCTAACCCCTAACCCCTAATCCCTAACACCTATTTTAAAGCTATATATTCCGACGGGTTCACCGATCTTCCGTTATACCAAAGTTCAAAGTGCAGATGAGGTCCGGTTGTCAATTCGCCGGAATCTCCTATAAAGGCTATCACTTCACCGGCTTTCACATCATCACCTGGTTTTTTCAACAATGTTGCATTGTGTTTATAAACTGAAACAAGGTTGTTCGTGTGTTGAACAGCAATCACATTTCCGGCTTCAGTAGTCCATGATGCGAAAATCACTGTTCCATCCAGTGTTGCTTTCACTGCTTCATTCTTGGGTGCGACAATATCAACACCGTAGTGCTTCCCGACCGCATCGAACGTATTGGTCACCGTTCCTTTCAATGGTGGGAAAAAGAAAAAGTTTGAAATACTATTTGTGAGTTGATTTTTATCGGTTACAGAGATTTCGTAGGCACTTCCAGATTCAATCTGTTTTCTGAGAAGCGAATCCTCTCTTGAGACTTTCAGATTACGAATAGTGTCGAATCTTGCCGGAACCACATTTAATCTTTGCACAAAAGTATCGGCTGGTAGGTTTCCTTCCATCACATTCCGAAAATTGGCGATGAACTGATCTTTTGAATAAAGCTCTTTTTCTAAGGAGTCCGCCTTCTTCGCCAGTTTCTCCAATTTTCCTCTATTATTTATTTCTGAACCATAACCCGGGATATACTCTCTAAGCGGTGTAAAAGCAATGAGATAGATAATGCCAATAATGAAAATCAGCAACACTGAACCAATCACTACGAACACATTCATTGGCGAAAGACGCAAGGAGGCTTTCTCTTCAAAAGTGTCGTCATTCATCACAACGAGACGGTACTTGTTCTTTAATTTCAGAAATAATCTCTTCTTTTTTGTTCCGGGCTGAGCCATTCTTTGTTTATAAAACCTGTGGGAACTTGCAAAGGTCAGTAATTTTAGCCATTTTTGTTCATTATCTTGTGGAAAATGCCGTCTTTTGTCATTAAACCACAAAAGTTCCGAAAAAATGAAATATTTTTGCAGATTGTCAGTTGAATGATGTTTTTGAAAAGACTCCTTGTGCCAACCCTCAATAAACCTCTCGGAAAACTCCTTCTCTGGAGCCTACTGATCCTCGCAGTAGCGGGCTGTTCGGTGAAAAAAAACACCATTGTCAGCCGAAATTATCATGGTCTTTTAGCTCATTATAATGGATATTTTAACGCCGGACTGAAAATCGATGAAGGTCTTGAGAAGCTAAAGGCTTCAAACCAAGACAAATACGACAGAATCCTTACGGTCTATCCATACGGCGACGCGACCGCAGCAAAAGCAATCTATCCTCAGATGGACGAGGCGGTGAAGAAATGTTCATTCGTAATACAGCGTCATTCGATTTACACAAAAGATAAGAAGGGCAAGAAATACAGAGAACACAATAAATGGATCGATGACAACTACCTAAGAATCGGGGAAGCCCGTTTTTATAAACGTGATTTTTTCACTGCGCTCGAGACATTTCAGTATATCGCCTCTGAGTTTGGAGACAAACCTATCCGCTTCGATGCTTTTGTGTGGATGTTAAAATGTTATAATGAAATGGGTTATGTTACAGAAGGTCAAAACATGATCGATTTCATCCGGAACGAAGAGGGATTTCCAAAAAAATTACGTGGTGAGTTTGCCGCCTCATCAGGTGCATATAATATTATGGTGAAGAATTATCCTGCTGCTATCGAAAGTATGACGAAAGCAGTCATCTTCACCCGAAAAAAAGTGACTAGAGCCAGATATACATATATACTTGCGCAACTGTATCAACACGAAGGTGATCTGAAGAAAGCGCGTGAATGCTATAATAAAGTGGTAAAAATGAATCCACCGTACGAAATGGCATTTAACGCAAGAATAAGCAGTGCGAGAGCAGTCGAAGCGGATAGCAAAAACACGGCTGAGATCAAAAAAGAATTGATGAAGATGCTGAAGGATGCTAAAAACTCCGATTATCTCGATCAGATTTATTATGCTTTGGCAGCTATCGCACAAGCAGAAGGAAACCAATCGGATGCAGAGGCATTGTTGAAAAAATCAATTGAAAGCAGCAAAGCGAACCTCACCCAAAAAGCATTATCCTATCTGGAACTGGCAAAAATGAAATTCGAAAAACCTGACTACAAATTAGCGCAGGCATATTATGACAGTACCATCACATTTCTACCAAAAGATCATCCGGATTATTCTACTATCCTTAATAAAAGGAATAGTCTGACAAAGCTGGTGAAAAATTTGAATATCATAGCAAATGAGGATAGTCTCCAGAAAATTGCGGGTATGAGTGTAGATGAACGTGACCAGATAATAGACGGGATTATCAAAAAACTACAGGAGGAGCAAGAGAAAAAGAAAGAACAAGAGGATCTTAATAAACAGCAAAATATTAATTTCAATCCCAATGCGCCACCAAATATGAATACCCCGGGAGGTACGGGAACATTTGTATTTTATAATCCTTCATTGTTAAGTGTCGGACACACCGAATTTATTAAAAAATGGGGAAATAGAAAATTAGAAGACAACTGGCGAAGGAGCAGTAAAGAGAGTGGTACAAATAACGATAATCCGGATTTGGAAAATGTAGATATTAATCCGAAAAACCCGGATGACACTACAAAAACCGTATCGACTGATCGCACAAAATATCTGAGAAATCTTCCTAACACAAAATCAAAAATCGATTCTTCAAATATGCGTATTATAGATGCATATTACAGTCTCGGGATGATATATAAAGAACAACTTCTCGATTATGGGGAAGCCATCAAAGCCTTCGAAACATTGAATAAAAGATTTCCTGACAATAAATATCTTTTACCTGCAATGTACAATCTTTATCGCGTTTTTATGAAAATCCATAACAACGAGAGGGCAGAATATTACAAAAATATTTTTGTGACAAAATATCCGGACAGTGAATTCACTAAAATCATTTTAAATTCAAATTACGAAGAAAAAGCCCTTGCAACAAAATCACAGATCAATCAATATTATGAAGATAC
>JAHEYM010000052.1 GCA_023251595.1 Bacteroidota bacterium | reverse complement strand
ATTTTCTCCCGTAAAGATAAATAATCCCGCTTTGTTTAACAATGCCTGCGTGTAATCCGGATCAAGCGCAAGCGCCCTTTCGTAATTCATGCGTGCTTTCAATGTGTCATGATCCGCCGACAAAGATAAGAATCCTAAATTACAGAAACCGGGTGCATAATCCGGATTTTCTTTCACCAAGCCCTCGAACACTTTACGGGCATCCTGAATTCTGCCTGTCTTTATCATCGTTGAACCGAGCTTGTTTCTAAAATCGGGATACCAGGGCGAAAGTTTTACCGCCTGTTGAAAAAATCTGAAAGCATCTTCATATTGTGCCTGTGCGTAATAACTTTCACCAATACGGTAACTGCACCATGCATCCTCATTTTCTAATGAGCGATGATCTAATTCTGCCAAAATTAATTCGGGGGATCTTTTATGTTTGCCGGGAAAAATATTTTGAAGAAGTGCTGTAATTGAGCTGAAATCCTGTTTTATATAATAATAATGAATGATCGTACGCAGCATTTTTTTTGAATCCTCTTTAGTTTTTTGAGTCAGATACTTTTTTGCAGAATCCAGTGCTGCCGGTATTTTAACAAACTTTTCGAAATAATATATATATGCTTTCGCTATCGTCTCCTGATCCGGATTTGGATTGTTGATACACTTAATTCCCATCCATTGTTTCTCACCGGAATCATTTTGTTTATTTTTATATATTCTGATAAAATGATCGGTCGTGGTTACATGTGGAATATCCACCGTTCCCGACCGTTGCATGTGGCAACCCACACAATTAAAATTCTTTTCCAGTAAAACTTCCGATCGTTCAGTGCATCCTTTCTCTTTCTCTTTCTCTTTCTCTTGCTCTTTCTCTTTCTCTTTCTCTTTCTCTTTCTCTTTCTCTTTCTCTTTCTGTGTATTATGGCAGTTTCTGCATGCTGAATTAAATTTCTCTTTATCCGTTGTCTTTACACTCACATGCGGATCGTGACAGGTAACGCATGTCAACGCGTTTTTGTAAGGATATAGAGTTTTAGAAGTGTAACTTGAATCTTTTTCAACAATAGCCGTCGTTGAGAGATAACAGGCACTCATCTTTAGTCTTTCCACATGAGATGCCATGATAAATTCATCCTCATGTCCTTTAAAAACAGGCATGAATACATTCTCGAAGTCAGATAATTTCATTCCCGGTCGGAAATCGAAAAATGATTTTCCCGGCATTAAAACAGCATTCCCCTGAAGATGACATCGTTGACAAACATCAAACTGAAGATCGATCGGAAGTTTACCGGGATTCACTATGCTATAATCAATTTGTTGTGTAATGTCAACCACATGTCCTGCCAGCTTTTCCCGCACATGTATTTGCCCGGGACCATGACATCTCTCACAATTAATACCCGATGGAATTGAATCAAATTTATTTTCGGAGCCTGCAACAAAACCCGGAACAGCATTGTGACAAGTGATACACTCCAATCCGATATTTCTGCTAAATCTTGAATTGTTTCCATTCTCAAATCCCGGTGGTAAATCCCATTTTCCTTCTTGTGTATAATACGTCATCGGCATCTGATAGATATATCCGTGAACATTCATCAGATGCGAGTTGGTATGCTGCCCCGAACCAATAATATATTGAACATTTTCTATTCTTTTATATGTAGTGTCCTTACCCTCCATCCTGAATTCCATAATTTTCATTGTATCACCTTCCCTGAAAGCTTTATAATAGAAATCATGAAATTTATCGTAAATTAAATTGTTTTTGTTGAAGTCAGCCGCACTCTTTTCCTTTGTGGCACGATCAAATGATTGTCCCATACCCGTATGTGTGAATGATTCGAATTTATCGGCATGACATTGTCTGCAAACCGCTATTCCTACATATTGTACCGAATCTGCTAAATTCATATACTCCTTTTTAGCTGCATGAACGACCGTTCTTCCGGTTTCTGTACTGCAGAATTCTGCAGCCAGAATAATCAGACATAGAATAAATGATACGATGAGGAAGGTGAACTTTCTACCGGAAATAATCACTTTGAGTTATTTACGTCGTGCGGATGAAGTAGATTTCTGAATATTTTGAAGAAGGTATTCATCAAACCATTTTCCTTCATGAAATACCCAGTCTTGTTTTAGTCCGGTAATTTCAAAACCTAATTTTTTGAACACATGTAAACTGATCTCATTATTTACCGTGATGTTGCAATATAACTGATGCAGGTCAAGTGTATCGAATGCATAATCCATCAACAGCCGTAATGCCTCCGTTCCATATCCCTTGTTTCTCAAATCTTTATTTCCGATGAGTACACCGACACCGGCACGAAGATTCTTCGGATCAAAATCAAACAAATCGATGCAACCCAAACTGATCACATCAGGAAAATTTTCATCATCCTCATTCAGATCAATCATGAGACGGAGTTCCTTGTTTACATATATATCCTGATGCGCTGTGGCAAGGTATTGTTCCAGAACGAAATGTGAGAAAGGCGCGACCGTTCCGCTTACAAGCCAAACCGAAGTGTCATTTTCCCATTCATATAATAAATCCAAATCACCCGGCTCCAGCGCTCTCAGTGTAACCCTTGCTCCTTTTATCATATTATTGTTCCTTCAACTTATTTAAAACCGTCTTGTCTCTTACTTTACTATATGATAAAAAATCGAACGTTGATTCCAATTTATAAAAATCATTTTCATATCCCAGATATACGCTATTATTTAAATTATATATTCTCACCAGTTCGGGATTATCAAGTCCGTATAAAACCACTTTATTCTTTGCCATTTTATATCCTTTGTAATTCACAGGCGATTTCCATAGTTCAACCTGGCAGACCTTCGGTTGTTTCAGGTTTTCTTCGGGAAGTTTTGCCTCAGGATTTAACGCGTTTGCGGTCTGTTGTGCCGTGCTCTTTTGTGTTGTGTCTTTCTTAGCGTTCGCCAAACTATCAATTTCATCTTTATCAATAACTTTAGAATATATGGTGAAAAACAATTCGTCTTTTTTAACAACAATAGATTCAGCCGTCGTATCGCGATGAGCTCGCACAATTACGTCTCCATTAATATTAATCTGCTTAATCTGTCCGGGTGGTATGGCGTACATCGAATCAGGATTTTTACGAGAACTTGTATCCTGAGTCATTTGACTGTAGACAATTGAATCGCGTTTGTTACCCGTTTTATCAGGTTTGATCAGTGACTGTGCTTTTCCACCTTTCTCATCTGGTTTTTTTAATTCGTTGCTATCTTTTTTATGTAAAAAACTCATGAATGGATGCTCGTTCTTCGTAAATGTGAAACCATCCAGCGCCCACCAAACACCAAAGGCGATCAGCAAAAGGGTTGGCGTCACCACCGCCCAGGCAGGAACCCTGCTCTTTCTCTCAACTTTCTGCTTCCGCAAGTGGACAATCACCTCGGTCAGTTCTTGTATCCGTGAGAGTTGTACGCCTTCTTTAATTACTTGTGCGAGCGCAAATTCTACTTCGTAAGTAGGGTCTTGCTTCACCTTTATTTCCAGGACTTCTTTTTTTCCACCCGAGGCCCGATTCATCGCAAGGTCTGATAAATCCATCACTTCAGCGTCAGAAATTGTGCACAACAAGTGATGCCGCGTTCTCAAAATCTTGAGTAGCTCGTTATATGCAGTATGGAAGATTTCTTTTGCCCGCTCCGGACTTTGCATGTTCAGAAGTTTCGCGATCCGGATGAAATCATGATTTTCGAAAAAATAATAACAAAGCGTCGTCCGATGTTCCGGGTCAAGTATTTCAACGCAGCGTGAAGCAATTACCGGATCGAAATGAGTAACAACTACTTTCTTGTCGCTCGGAGATGCTGTTCCTCCCCTCGGGACAGTGGTGGTTGCCTTCAACTTTTTATCGTGCCAGGTGGTTTTTATCAGCGCTCTCAGATAATCCTGTAGCGTCTTTTCCTGGTTGAAGTGATGTTGATTGATCTCACGCCATAGCTGCACGAGCGCGGAGTTCAAGGTATCAATAACCTCGTCGGCCGTGCCGCCTTTCGATGAAATAAGCCTCTCCGCAAAGGGAAAACCTGCATCATAGAGGTACAAAAGTGCTTCTTTCTGGTCAAGATGAATCATCCTGACAAGCTCAAAGTCTGTGAGTTTATTGCCTTTTGCCATTTGAAATCGTTTCAAAATTACGTCAAATTACGCCACGTCGGTAAGCAACAACAAAAAGGTGCTTAACGTTTAAGTGTGTTAACGGTTTTTAACACTTCAAAGGTTCCGTTTTCATGATCAGTTCACAGATCCCGACGTAATTTTGCTGGCATTATTATTGCGGGTTAAGTACATTCACAAAAATTGATAAACCTAAAAGATATGAAAGCGATGATCTCAAAAATGAAAAAGTATCTCCCTGTTGCCGTCCTTGCTCTGGTTGCGGGTTTTGGTGGAGCGACAATCTCCAAACTTACTTCCCCACAAACAAATTATTATTCCCAGTCATACGTTCAACCTACCCGACTTACCGGGTTCGCTCCGACTCCGCCCGAAACAGGTATTGATTTCACACGGGCTGCCGACCTTACCCTTCATTCTGTCGTTCATGTGAATACTTTCTACGAACAACATAACGTAAACACTTATTTCAACGATCCTTTCGGTGGTTTTTATGGTGGAAGGGGTCTTCACTCAAATCCTGAACCTGCTGAAGCAAGTGGTTCCGGTGTCATTATTTCAGAAGACGGATATATCGCGACAAATAACCACGTGATCGACAATGCGGATAAAGTTCAGATTACGCTGAACGATAAAAGACAATTTATTGCAAAAGTAGTAGGCCGTGATCCAAGTACAGATCTCGCACTTCTCAAAATAGAAGAAAAAGGATTACCTTATATATCGTATGGAAATTCCGATGACGTAAGAGTAGGCGAGTGGGTTCTCGCCGTCGGAAATCCTTTCAATCTTACCTCAACTGTTACTGCCGGAATCGTAAGTGCAAAAGGACGAAACCTGGATATATTATCTAATAAATATAAAATTGAATCATTTATTCAAACCGATGCTGCAGTGAATCCGGGTAACAGTGGTGGAGCACTTGTAAATACACGTGGCGAATTAATCGGAATTAATGCTGCTATCGCTTCCAACACAGGTTCCTACACTGGATATGCCTTTGCAATTCCGGTGACTATCGTAAAAAAAGTAATGGCAGATTTACTCGAATTTGGCCAGGTTCAACGTGCGATTCTTGGGGTGAATATAAAAGATATCGATTCTAAACTCGCGACAGAAAAAGGCATTAAAGAAATGAAAGGTATATATGTAGATGCAATAAATGATGGAAGTTCTGCCGAAGCAGCAGGAATGAAAGAAGGCGATATCATTACACGTGTTGGTGCGCAGGATGTTAACTCTGCTGCCGAGCTTCAGGAACAAGTCAGCAGATTCAGACCCGGTGATAAAGTGGATGTAACGTATTTGAGAAATGGTGAGTCGAAAACCGTTAATGTTACACTCAAAAATAAAAATGGCAATACAAATGTGGTGAAAAAAGATGCAAAAGAAATCGTCTCACTTCTCGGTTCTGAATTCGAAAATGTTTCTGCCGATGATATGGATAAATTAAAATTAACCGGAGGTGTGAAAATAAAAAGTCTTAGTCCGGGAAAATTGCGTAGTGCCGGAATTCGCGAAGGATTTATCATCACTTCAATCGATAAAAAACCAATTACCGATACTGATGATTTAATGAATGCTTTACAAAATAAATCGGGTGGTGTTTTAATCGAAGGAATTTATACAAATGGGATGCGTGCTTATTATGGTTTTGGTTTATAAACGGTAGATTTTTTTTGGGGAGAAGGTCGTCACAGGAACATTTGTGGCGGCCTTTATTTTTTTGTTGATATGGGCGTGTCCCAGTCCCGATCCCTTCGCAAGCTCAGGGATCGTGCCGGGGTCAGGCTCCGCTCATAGTCCTCGTCTTGCCTGAGGCAATCCTGCGGGCTATCCGCTCCAATCCTTCACTCGAAACAACGATAAATTTATGTTGTTTTTATTATGAAAAGTTGCTACCTTTGGCTTATAAAGAATGAGCCATGACATTACAATTTATTCACGACAACAAAGGAAACACCACTGGGGTCTTTATCGCCATTGAAGAATGGCAATCACTAAAGTCAAAATATGCGGACCTGCAAATCGAGGAGGCGCAAAACGTGACTGAACTCTCCGGGTGGCAAAAACAAATTATTGACGAGCGTCTAAGCGATTACTACAAAAATCCCACGGATGTCACCGACTTCGGCAAAACAATTGATGATATTGAAAAAAGTATATGAACTATGCTTTTGTAAATTTACCCGCCGTTAAAGCGGAGATCACTGAAGCCACCAGTTATTATAAGAAAATTTCGCCCGAACTTGCTAAACAGTTTTTATTTCGTATCCGCGAAGCCAAAGCGTACATCGCCCAAGCTCCGCTTGGTTTTCAGATTAAATACAAGCATGTTCGAACTCTGCTGCTGAAACAATTTCCTTATCATATTCATTACCACATAGACGATACACAAAAACAAATAATTATTCTTGCTATTATTCACGCCTATAAAAATCCAACCGATTATTCTAACATATAACACAAACACAACAATCGATTAAAGCCGATAATTTTTATTCTTCTTTAGATATACCACAGCGGATGTGTTATGTTTTATATTTCATTGTTTTCATTACTATGTTTTTCTCTTGCACCCAACATTACGATTCCGAGCGAATAAAAATAAATGACTCAATCACAAGAAAAATATATTATCGTGAAGACGGTAAAATTGCTCGTAGAGCCGACGCCATAAATGATAGTATAAAACATGGCTTAGATATTCATTATTTCACTAATGGAAAAATCAAGGAAATAACCCCGTATAAGATGGGTGTTGTATCCGGTTATGTTGATCATTATTACAACTCCGGAACTATTAAATCTAAAGCATTTTGGCAAAATAATTTACCTGATGGAAGTTGTGCTGAATACTCAGATGAGGGAATAATAACCGCTGCTGGCCATTATAAGAATGGAAAATCATATGGCTCGCAATTATTTTTCTATCCGTCAAATAGAATAAAAGCTTATAACGCTTTTGACAACTCGGCTAATTATTTCTATTTGAAATTTTTTTCCGAGGAGGGTTCAGAGATTGAAAAGCATGGGACCTTAATTAGCCGAAATTATGGAGTAGAATATTGGAATGACAGTTCGGCTTTTGTAGATGAAAATCATGTTAAGCTGAATTCAGAGTTCTATTTGGTATTTTGTGTTGCCCATCCTCCTGATAATTCGCTTATTCTTGCGACATATAAAAACGACATGAACAACTTCGATGAATTAATAACAGAGACTATTTCAAATTACGGAGAGGAACATAGATATCGCATAAAATTTGATAAAATTGGTAAGGTCAGAATATCAATTCGAGCTTTAATTAGTTCTAATAAATTAATTGATGTACTTGAAGGAGACACTCTAAATATTGATTTTAATGTTAAACGGGTAAATAAATAACCACAAAAGCAGGAACAGTCCTAAGTCAGATAAAGATTTGATCTTCGGAAATGGATAGGGGACTGTTCAGCAAAATCGCAGAAAAAGAGTTGCGCCGGAATATTCAACAGCCTTGATTTTTTCTTTGTTACTCTTTCTTTTTCATCAAGGAAAAGATAGTAAGATGTTTCGAAGAGCACAACCGCCAAGAAGAAGAAAAAATATTTTGAACGTCGTTTTTTTGCGTGAAGGATTAAAGCGGATAGCTCAGCGAATAGGAATAAATTAATCAATATATGCACGATATCATGAATTATTGATTCCGGCTGTTGAAATCTGCGTTAAGGCAATATCATAGACTTATATTTGCTTCACGATGAGACAGCTAAAGATTACCCGATCTATCACCAACAGGGAAAGTCAATCTCTGGAAAAATATCTGCAGGAAATAAGCAGGGAAGCGATGATTACTGCTGAAGAGGAAGCGGTACTCGCAAAACAAATCAGAGAAGGTGATCAGCTTGCACTCGAAAAACTTACAAAAGCAAATCTTCGCTTTGTCGTTTCTGTTGCAAAACAATATCAAAATCAGGGTTTGAGTTTACCAGATCTCATCAATGAAGGGAATCTGGGTCTAATAAAAGCCGCATCACGTTTTGATGAAACGAGAGGCTTTAAATTTATTTCTTATGCCGTATGGTGGATTCGCCAATCCATCCTTCAATCGCTTGCAGAACAAGCCCGTATCGTTCGTTTACCTTTAAATCAGGTCGGCTCTCTCAACAAAATAAATAAGGCATATTCCAAACTTGAACAAGAGTTTGAACGCGAACCTTCTGCCGAGGAATTGGGAACTCTGCTCGAACTTCCAAGTGATAAAATTTCTGACACAATGCGGCTTTCAGGGCGTCATGTTTCTATGGATGCTCCTTTCGTTCAAGGTGAAGAAAGCAGTCTTATAGATGTAATGGAAAATGAAGATTCGCCGCAAGCCGATCATTACTTGATATCGGAATCGCTTCAGAAGGAAATCGATCGTTCTCTCAATACGCTTACAATGCGTGAAAAGGATATCATCAAACTTTTCTTCGGTATTGGCAGTACACATTGTTTTTCATTGGAAGAAATTGCCATGAAATTTGATCTCACACGCGAGCGTGTTCGTCAGATCAAAGAAAAAGCAATTCGCAGATTGCGTCATAAATCCAGAAGTCGTTTTCTGAAAACCTATCTGGGCTAAGGTTTCAGAAAAGTTCTTCTTATTTTTCCTCCGATCGGGAAAAAACCTTTAATTTTGCGGTCTTGTTTACTTTATCCCGTCTTTGCGCCTCACCGCCTGTACGGAGAGATTAATTAGTACCATCTTAAAACTTAAAAATATGGATACTGAAGCATTGAATCAAATCGAAGACATGACCGAAAACAAAAAGCAGTTCGAAGACGAGCTAAAGGACTGGATTACAGATGAAAAAGCTGCGATCGAACTCATTAACGTAGCCGGAAATCTCTGGTTCGACAAATCGGTTGAACTCATCATTTTCCGGAATCAATTAGTCGATAGAAGTTCGAGCGAAATACTCAGTCTTCATCACTATGCCCGAAGTATCGTGAATGCACCCATCACAATCAAGGATACACTCCTCCTCGCGCAGGAAATCAATAAGCTCGACTTTTCCCCGTCACGCATCGATATCGGTAAGCTCGCAGGCGAATGGCACGCGGAGAATGCAAACTATAAAAGTGCGCGTGATTTTATCACCGATAAATTAAGTGGTTGTATTGGTAAAGAAAAATTCAGTCTGAATCCAAAAGATGTAGTCTTATATGGTTTTGGAAGAATTGGTCGTCTTATGGCGAGAGAATTAATTGCACAGGCTGGTAAAGGTGAGCAACTTCGCCTTCGTGCGATTGTATCACGGAGCAATACAAATGAAGATATTGAAAAACGTGTCGATTTATTACGCAGCGATTCTGTTCATGGACCCTTCCTCGGAATCGTGATTCCGGATTTCGAAAATAAAGCGCTTATCGTAAATGGTCATAAAGTGTTCATGATCGCTTCAAACGATCCCGCAACAATTGACTATGAAAAATATGGTATTTCCAACGCCTTGTTGATCGACAATACCGGCGTTTTTCGCGATCGTGCGGGACTTAGTAAACATCTTCTATCGAAAGGAATCAGTAAAGTGCTCTTGACAGCACCCGGAAAAGGCGATATTCCAAATATTGTGCATGGAATAAATCATACTGATTTTAAAGCTGACGAAACAATTTTTTCTGCGGCTTCCTGTACAACAAACGCTATCGTTCCTATTCTTGCAGTTATCGATGCAAAACTTGGGGTGCAAAAAGGACATATTGAAACAATTCACGCATATACAAACGATCAGAATTTATTGGATAATTATCACAAAAAATATCGCCGTGGTCGTAGTGCTGCATTAAACATGGTAATTACAGAAACCGGCGCAGATAAAGCCGTCGCGAAAGTTCTGCCAAATCTTACCGGCAAGTTGACCGGTAACGCAGTTCGTGTACCGACTCCTGATGTCTCGTTGGCTATATTAAACCTTACTGTGAATAAAGAAGTAGATAAAGATATGGTCAATGCCATTTTAAAGGATGCTGCCTTAAAAGGCGAACTCGTTGAACAAATTCAGTACTCATTTTCAAATGAATTGGTCTCGAGCGATCTCGTCGGAAATCCTTGTGCATGTATTGTCGATAGCCCAGCAACAATTGTCTCCAAAGATAAAAAAAGTATTGTTTTATATATTTGGTATGATAACGAATACGGTTATAGCAGACAGGTAATGCGTTTTGCAAAACATCTTTCTGAAGTGATCAGATTGAGATACTATTAAAAAATTGGCGAATCTGCGCGCAAACGTTTTGCGCGCAGATAAAGCAGATTACCGCAAATAAAATCATGGGAGAGGAAATTATTTGCAAAAATTTGTTTAATCCGCTCGAAATAAAACCGAATCATTTCATCAGCGAAAATCAGCGAAATCTGCGCGAGATATTTTTTTCTTTGCGTCTTTGCGTCTTTGCGGGAATTATTTTTTGTCTCTTTGGAAATGCGAATCTTAATGCACAAGAACGAAAACCATTTCAGGATGGAGTATTGTATGTCCGAATTACTTCAGATTGTTTTTTAAATAATCCTTCGTCTTTTTCGGGTGAAAAAATTCTTGGCTCTGATAACGCTGCAAAATGCAAAATTGCTCAGGTATCAAGGCCTTTTTCAGGTTTGGGCGAAGTCCTTGATCGCGTATATAAAATTAATTTTAATCAGACGGATAGTTGTGAGTATTTGTTGAATAAATTTCGTGCATCTTCCTGTATAGAATATTGTGAGCGTGTTCCTGCATTTTACACTACCTTTATTCCGAATGATTTTCTCGGCGGACAAGAATGGTATCTCACTAAAATTCATGCGCAGCAGGCATGGGATCTTACCAATGGGGATTCCTCTGTCGTGATTGCAGTGGTTGATAACGCGGTGCGAATTACGCATGGCGATTTAATTTCAAAACTTTGGATAAACAAGGGTGAAATTCCGGGAAATGGAATCGATGATGATGGAAACGGATACATAGACGACGTGAATGGATTTGATGTTGCCGATCAGGATGGAGATCCGAATCCACCTGCAAATACAAGTATCACAGGAATATTTTCGCACGGCACACATGTCGCGGGACTTGCTGCTGCTGCAACCGATAATCATTTTGGTATGTCCTCTCTCGGTTTTAATTGCCGGCTGATGTCAGTAAAATGTACAAGAGATTCTTCTAGCGGAGAATCAGTCGATGACCCGTCAGGAGGAATTGCTTATGCGATACGAAATGGAGCACAAGTGATAAATATGTCTTTTACAAGCACTGAATTATCACAAACATGGTCAGACCTTATGGATCAGGCATTTCGGTTGGGAATAGTCATGGTCTCTGCCACCGGAAATGACAGCACAAATAATTATCATTATCCGGCGAAATTTCCTCATGTGATAGGTGTTTCGGCTGCAGACAGCACGGATCATATTTGCAGCTTTTCGGATTACGGATCACAGACGGATGTGGTTGCTTATGGAAATAAAATATATAGTTTATCGGGCGGAGGAAACAATGCGTATGTATATATGAGTGGAACATCCATGGCGAGTCCCCAGGTGGCTGCTTTGGCGGCATTGGTAATTTCTGAAAACAAACATTTATCTCCCGCTCAGGTGGAAGATTATATAAAACGTGGGTGTGTAAATATTGACGGTTTAAATCCGGCCTACGCAGGCAAGATAGGAGCGGGGAGAATCGATGCCTTTCATACTTTATCTCTCGTGAAGGAGGAGATGAATGGAAAAACGTATGATGATAACTGGATTATATTTCCAAATCCATCCTCCGATTTATTAGGAATACAGGTTTATAGTGAAGATCTCCGGAATGCTAAAATAATAATAAAAGATATATTGGGAAGACCTGTTTCGGAATTTGGGTTTTGGAGTCTGAATGGTTATTATAATGCCATCGATGTGACACATCTGCCGAATGGTTTATATTTTATAGAATTGATCTCTGCAGGAACTACTTCTTTGAAAAAATTTGTGAAACGGTAGGTATAATACCCATGGGGAAGGTCAGTTTGAGAATAATCCTTTAATCCGCTAAAAGTAGTCTTGAGAACGAAAGACTAAACCTTATCTTTAATTTTTTTCAACCTTAATAGAAAAATGAGCTCATCAATATTCAAACCTTATTACCTTATTTCTGATACCGTAATAAGGTTAGATCTACGGGGGTATCTCATTTTCTATTAAGGTTAAAATGTTGCGATAAGGTTTTCTGTTTCATTTCATAAAGATTATAAACCTTGTCTTTTATTTTTTAACCTTAATAGAATTAAAATGCTAAACGCGGAAAGTTATCCAACTTTTTTAACGAATTACATCTAAATATCAACATGGCCTGCTCCTTTATTTTTCCAAATCAAATCTGTCTGAATTCATTACTTTATTCCAGGCTGCGACAAAATCTTTCACAAATTTTTCTTTTGAATCATTACTGGCATAAACTTCGGCGACGGCTCGCAATTCAGAGTTTGAACCAAAGATAAGGTCGGCACGTGTTGCTTTCCATTTTGCAGCTCCTGTTTTACGATTTCGCCCTTCAAAGAATTCTCCGGTTTCATTTGTTGCTTTCCACACAGTACTTAGATCCAATAAATTTACAAAGAAATCATTTGTAAGCGTTTCCGGATTATTGGTAAATACTCCATAATCAGAACAATCAAAGTTGGTGTTCAAGACTCTCATACCACCTACCAAAGCTGTCATTTCGGGTGCAGTTAACGTTAATAGTTGAGCTTTATCCACCAACATCTCTTCAGTGATTGAAGTGCATTCAGCATTTTTGTAATTTCTGAATCCATCTGCTTTTGGCTCTAACACTGCAAATGATTCTATGTCTGTTTGATCTAAGGTTGCATCACCCCGACCGGGTGAGAATGGGACGTTTATATTACAACCCGCATTTTTTGCTGCTTTTTCGATCGCTGCGCACCCGCCCAACACGATTAAATCGGCCATAGAAATGTGTTTGCCGGCGATGCTGAATTCTTTTTGAATATTTTCTAATTCAGTCAATACTTTTTTTAATTGAACAGGATTATTGGCTTCCCAATTAATTTGAGGCTCAAAACGAATACGTGCACCATTCGCTCCACCACGTTTGTCTGAGCCGCGAAATGTAGAGGCTGAAGCCCAGGCAGTGGAAACTAATTGAGCTATCGAAAGTCGACCTGAAAGAATCTTGCTTTTTAAAACCGAGATGTCGTTATCATTTAGGTCATTTTTTGCCGCCGGAATCGGATCTTGCCATATCAATACTTCCTTCGGAACTTCAGCACCTAAATACCGCGCGAGAGGTCCCATATCGCGGTGTGTTAATTTATACCATGCTCTGGCAAACCCATCAGCAAACT
>JAHEYM010000395.1 GCA_023251595.1 Bacteroidota bacterium | reverse complement strand
TGACTGTGACCAATGCAAGCGGAAGCAGATCATTAACAAAATCGAACTGGATCACAGTGACAGCCTGTCCTGAACCAGTCGCAAATTTCAGCGCAACCAAAGACACTTTGTGTGAACACGATTGTATCAACTTCTTCGACCTGACAGTGAACGGACCTACAAAATGGCAATGGTTTTTCCCTGGTGCAGATGTGCCGAGTGGAGAAGACACCATGCAGAATCCGATCAACATCTGTTATAATACCCCAGGTTGTTATCCCGTCACGCTTATCTCGGAAAATGCACTCGGACCGACCTTTGCCGATACCATCGTGATGCCTTGCTACATCGTAGTCTTCCCCATACCTACTCTTACTGTTTCACCGAACATAACCATCATCGAAACAACATCAACTCCTTTGTTCGCTGTAGGAAATGCGTTTTATTACACATGGATTCAGCCGGCAGATTCTTCGCTGAGTTGCGATTCTTGTTCAGATCCGATTGCAACACCAACGCATACGCAATGGTATGTCGTAACAGCGCATGGTGAAAATGGTTGTCCCGTCAAGGACTCAATAAAAGTTACCGTTGTCAAAACATTTGATATCTTTGTTCCTACTGCTTTCACTCCGAATGGTGATCCATATAACGGCAGCCTGAAAGTGAGAAGTAATGGAATCAAAGAAATGTATTTCGCCGTCTATAGTCGTTGGGGAGAAAAACTATTCGAAACAAATGATCTGAGTGAAGGTTGGGATGGAACATACAATGGGAAGGCGATGAGTACAGGTATATATAGTTGGTATATTAAAGCGACTATGTGGGATGCAAAACAAATTGTTCAGTCGGGTAACACAGCCCTTATAAGATAGTAACATAGCCATGAAACTTATCAGGTGTATATGAAAAAAAAGCTACCTCTAATAGTACTGTTTCTTCTTGCAATATTCTCAGTCTCCGGACAGGATATCCATTTCTCCCAGTTCTATGCTTCTCCGATCAATATCAATCCGGCAAACACCGGGGCATTTCTTGGAGACTACCGGTTTTGCAATACATACCGTAGTCAATGGAGTAGTTTAGGAACTCCTTATTCTACCATCTCCGCTTCTTTCGATATCAAAGCACTGAAGCGTAAATTGAATGGGAATTATTTTGCAATCGGTGTTCAGGTGAATCGCGATATGGCAGGTGATATCAAGATGGGAACTCTGCAGGCATTGCTCTCGCTGACTTTCAACAAATCGCTCAATCCTGAAAAGAATCATTTTATCTCCGCCGGATTTTCTGAAGGAGTAACACAACACAGTATCGATTTCAATTCTGCAACCTGGGATTCTCAGTGGGACGGAGATATGTATAATCCTATATTTCCATCACGCGAGGCATCGGTTAATCAATCTTTCTTCACTACCGATCTTTCAGCGGGCGTTCAGTGGCATTATCAACCCGACGAAAGTTATAGGTTCACAGCAGGTCTTGGTTTCTTCCATTTGAATCAGCCTCTGATCTCTTTCACAAACTTCACCGAAGAACAACAATACCGTCGAATCACTTTTAACGCGATGACACATATACAGATGAGTAATTCCAATATTTATCTGGTTCCGAGTTTTCTTTGGAGTACGCAAGGTCCATCGAAAGAATGGGAATTGGGAACGTTCATGATGTATATAGTTCAGAGTCGTTCGAGATATACAAAGTTTCGCGGTGAAGTGGATATACACCTGGGTTTGTGGCTGAGAAAAGGAGATGCGCTGATTCCCGCCATTCGTTTTGGCTTCCGGAATTTTGCACTCGGGTTCAGTTACGATGTGAATTTTTCAAAATTGAATGAGGCAACCAACAGCATGGGAGGTATGGAGATAACATTGATTTATGCGAACAGAATAACCAAATCGCATTTCCGTCGTGCCGCACCGAAAGCCACAAGGTTCCTTTAATCAATTGGCTGTTTAACAAAGTACAAAATACATATATAATAATATAATTCAAAAATGAAGCGAAATCTACTTCTGAGCCTCGTGGCTTTATTCCTTTGTCTGACTTCAGTTAAAGCTCAATATTTTACATGGCTTAAAACCGCCGGTGGAACGAATGACGATGAAGGTCGTGCCATCGCGCTCGATGCATCCGGCAATCTATATGCAACCGGAATGTTTTATATAAATGCAATGTTCGATAGCACTGCCCTGATTGATAGCACCTGTCGCGATGTGTATGTTGCGAAGTATGCTGCTAATGGATCATTGACCCGGGTGATTCGTCTCGGTGGTTTAAATATGCCACATGCTAATAACATGGCATACGGTGAAGGAATCACAGTCGATATGTGGGGAAACGTTTACGTATGTGGCAATTTCGTCGACACTTTAAAAATTGATACGATCGTTTTAAGACCACGCGGATTAACAGATTGCTTTATTGCAAAATTCGATTCAGCACTTAATTTCCTTTGGGCGAAATCTGCCGGCTCTATTAATGGCGATGATCGTGCAACAGGAATTGTGGCAGATACAAACGGTTTCGTTAATCTCACCGGACAATTTATTGGCAGTGCTTTGTTTGACAGCACGGCAGTTTTCAGCACAGGAAACGGTGATTATTTTGTTGCGAGATATGATTCGGCAGGCACACTTCAATGGGTGAGAAATGGTGGAGATATTGCTGAAAGTATTGCACTCGATAACGCAGGAAATATTTTTATTACGGGTGAATTTTCCGGCACCTCAGACTTTGGTACGCTTTCATATACAAGCATAGGAGCACACGATATCTTTGTTGCTAAATATGATACGTCCGGCACACTCGCATGGGTGAAAACCGGAGGTGGCATCGGCGACGATCACAGTAATGGAATTTCAATTGACGGGGCGGGAAATATATATATAGCTGGTGCATTTAATAACGATGCAACTTTCGGAACACATACAGTTAGCAGCATGGGGCAGGAAGATGCTTTCACTGCTAAATTAACAGCCGCTGGTGTATTTCAATGGGTTTCTACTATCGGTGGTCCCTACAATGATGCGTCATCAAAAATCGCGGTTTCCTCATTAGGTGCATTATATGTAACAGGTTCGTTCGACAGTGTTGCCGTTTTCGGTACAGATACAGTTCACAGTCACGGAAAAGCAGATATATTCCTTGCAAAATATGTTGCATCCACAGGTGTAAATTCTGGCTCACAATGTGCGGGCAGTGCGAACGATGACTTCGGAGTGGATGTAATCTGCAATAATTCCGGCACGGTTTATCTCACCGGTTCTTACAGCGATAATTGTTATTTCGGTCCGACGCTGAAAACATCAAGAGGCGGTGCCGATATCTTCTTCGGGAAACTAAATACGGATGTAGGCATTCAGAAATATAATAATATATATCAGGTTGAATTATTTCCAAACCCGGCGAACACTGAATTTAATTTCTATTTCAGCGGAAGTAAATTGCCCGAAGCAAAATATTCAATCATTGATATTCAGGGTAAAATTGTGTTGAACGGTTCCTGTTTCGAAAACAGAATGAATCGCATTAATATCTCATCTGTAGAACCCGGTCTTTATTTTCTTCAGGTTTTAATTGATGGAAGCATCACGACCAAGAAGTTGGGTGTGGTTAGGTAGAGACATTGCATGCAACGTCTTTGAAAGGTTGACCCTCCTTCGCTTCGCTACGGCGGGCAAGGGGTTGAAGGGCGGTGCACTGATCTTGTTGAACTGCTGAGAGCTCCGTAAGAGCGATATTTTGGTAGAAAAAACGAACCCCTGAA
>JAHEYM010000051.1 GCA_023251595.1 Bacteroidota bacterium | reverse complement strand
CATAGAACAAGGAAGTTGCGAGAAACGGCAATCTCCTTTCTTCCATCGTTTCCATTTCCAACGATTTAACATAGCCGCCCAAACGCATAACCAAAACAGATATGATAGGAAAAATAAGTGTCGATATAATGACGATCGTGTAGATTGCTTTTTGTCCGTCGTGCGAAATACTGTATTGCAAATATGTGTTATAATGAAATATCAGAAACACTCCGAAAATCGGCATCAGCAAAGGATGAAAAACCCAGGAAATAGCTTTAGAGAGTAGGGGATTCATTTGATTGTGATAAGGTTGAAGGGTTGAAGAGTTGAAGAGTTGAAAGGTTTAAAATGATTTATATATATATTTAAGCTATTTTTCATTCACAATAAATTATTACTATTAAAACGTGACCTTTGGATTTCAATTTTAGTTATTAAATATACTGCCCCCTCACTCAACCCTTCAACTTATCAACTCTTCAACTTTTTCTCATAGTTCCCGTCTCAGTCTTGCCGGCGGTATATCAAGCATTTCACGATATTTAGCAACGGTTCTGCGGGCAAGCTGATAACCCCTTTCTTTTAATATTGTGACAAGCTGTTCATCGGTATACGGCTTCTTTTTATCTTCATTTTCGATTAGTTCTATCACGCCTTGCTTCACTTCACGCGTACTTACTTCTTCACCCGAATCGGTCTGCATTTTATCGGAGAAAAAAGATTTCAACGACAATGTACCGAATGGAGTCTGCACATATTTACTATTCGAAACCCGCGATACTGTTGAAAGATCCTGAAATGTTTTTTCGGCGATATCTTTCAGAATCATCGGTCTTATTTTCGTTGCATCGCCGGTCAGGAAATATTCTTTCTGATATAACATAATTTCGTACATCGTGTTATAGAGTGTGATCTGTCTCTGTTTCAATGCATCGATAAACCATTTCGCCTTATCGAGTTTTTGTCGTACAAACGTAACCGCTTCCTTCGAAGTTTTGTCTTTTCCTTTAGAGTAATCGCGAAGCATATCTATATAGTCACGACTAACCCGAAGATCGGCATGCGTCTGAGATGTTAGCTGCAATTCAAGTTCACCATCATTATTCAAAATAAGAAAATCAGGAATAATATGCTCCTGACTTCTATTAGATGATGCAAAAGTATTTCCGGGTTTTGGATTTAATTTCAGAATTTCTTCGAGTGCACTTTTTAATTGATCTTCTGTAATTTTCAGTTTTTCCTGAATTCTTATATATAGCTTTTTTGAAAATTCGGTCATGGTCTCCGAAATAATCCTGATGGCGATATCAACTGAATCCAATTGCGTTTCATCGCGAACCAAAATCCGGTTTAATTGCAGCAAGAGACATTCCTGCAAATCGCGCGCACCGATTCCGGGTGGCTCCAGACTCTGAATTACTTCGAGAACTTTCGCGACATCTTCCTCCGAAACTTCAACATTCGAACTGAAAGCAAGGTCGTTGGCAACTGATTTTAGCGGTCGACGCAAATACCCATCATCGTCCAATGAACCGAGGATCTGATCTGCAATAATATGCTCACTCTCTGAAAGATTGAGCATCGAGAGTTGATTTTGCAAATTATCGGTAAAGCTGCCCTGAAAAACAACGGGTGTTTCGCGCACTTCATCATCAGGTCCCGTATTTTTTATCTGTAATTTATAATATGGAACATCATCATCTTCAAAATATTCGGAGAGGTCGATATCTTCCGGTTTTTCATCAGGACCTTCGTTCTCTTTCTCGTCCTCAAAACGCTGTTCTTCCTCGTCTTTAATTTCTTCGTCGTTATCATTTTCTTCATCCCGAATTTCGTCCTCATCCTGCTCTGCACCCTCCTCCAACGCTGGATTTGCCTCCATCTCTTCCTTTATTCTTTGCTCGAGCTCCATACCCGGAATCTCCAGCATTTTCATGAGCTGAATCTGATTGGGTGAAAGTTTTTGTTGAAGCTTCTGTGATAATCCCTGTCTGAGCATCTGTTCTTAAACTGCTTTGAACGCCAAAAGTAATATCATTTTGGTTAACTTTGACCGCTGATGACGCAAACCCTTCTCGAGGTTAAAAATTTAATCACCGAATTTCACTCCGGGCATGAAAAGCTTCGGGCGGTGAATGACATCAGTCTGCAATTAAATCGCGGAGAAACGATAGGTATTGTTGGAGAGTCCGGCTCAGGAAAATCGGTAACTGCGCTCTCTGTGATGCGGCTGATAGCTTCCCCACCCGGAAAAATAATTTCAGGAAATATCATTTATCATCACCCCGAGAAAGGAGCTGTCGATCTGCTCGCTATTCCCGAAAAAGAAATGAGAACTTTTCGCGGAAAGGAAATCGCGATGATTTTTCAGGAACCGATGACCTCCCTCAACCCCGTTTTTACCTGCGGTGAACAAGTTGCCGAAGCAATTCGTCTGCATTTTAGTGTTTCGAAAAGTGAAGCAAAAGAACGCGTCATCCGTCTTTTTGAGAAAGTGAAATTACCTCGTCCCGCAGCAATATATGACACGTATCCGCATCAGATCTCCGGCGGACAAAAGCAAAGGGTCATGATTTCAATGGCGATCTCTTGCGGACCTTCTATCCTCATTGCTGACGAGCCGACCACAGCGCTCGATGTGACAGTTCAAGCCGCAATTATTGATTTGCTGAAGGAAATTCAGGAGGAAACGAAAATGGGAATTCTGTTTATCACGCACGATCTCGGTGTCGTAGCGAATTTGGCCGACAGAGCGCTCGTAATGTACAAAGGAAATATTGTTGAACAGGGTAATATTCATGATATTTTCTCAAATCCGCAACATCCTTATACGAAAGGATTATTAAGCTGCAGGCCGCCACTCGACATTCGTTTGCGTGCACTTCCTACGATTCCTGATTTTATGGTTGAAAATGCGGATGGAAGTTTCAAAGCCACAAATTTTTCAATTAATGATTTGGTTGAAAAATTAACGGTAACAAAAGATGAATCGGCTGCACGAAAAAAGAAATTATATGCACAAGAGCCGGTTCTTAGCGTGCAGAATCTGAAAACATGGTTTCCGGTAAAAAGCGGGATTTTTTCAAAAACAAAAGAATATATAAAAGCTGTTGATGATGTAAGTTTTGATGTTTATCCCGGCGAAACACTTGGTTTAGTTGGTGAATCAGGTTGCGGAAAAACCACACTTGGAAGGACAATTATCAGATTAATTAATCCTACCGAAGGAAAAATTATTTTCCGCGGACAGGAAATTCATTCGATGGAGCAGGATAAATTACGTCCGCTGAGAAAACATATTCAGATCATTTTTCAGGATCCGTATTCGTCATTAAATCCACGTCTGACGATCGGCTCCGCGATTATA
This sequence comes from Bacteroidota bacterium, assembly GCA_023251595.1. Classification (GTDB taxonomy): domain Bacteria; phylum Bacteroidota; class Bacteroidia; order AKYH767-A; family JABDAW01; genus JAHEYM01. The sequence goes on along the minus strand of JAHEYM010000051.1, from coordinate 10,243 downwards.
GAACCCATGCAAGTTCATCGTTTATATGCAAATGATAAAGAACGGAAAGAAAAAGTTTTCGATCTATTGAGAAAAGTGAATCTCAAAGAAAGTCATTATGATCGCTATCCGCATGAATTTTCGGGTGGACAGCGTCAACGAATTTGCATTGCGCGGGCGCTGGCTTTAAATCCGGAATTTATTATTTGTGATGAATCGGTTTCCGCACTCGATGTTTCTATTCAGGCGCAGGTGCTGAATTTACTGAATCAACTCAAACAAGAATTAGGTTTTACTTACATCTTTATTTCGCATGATTTGTCGGTGGTTCGGTTTATGAGTGATAGAATTGCGGTGATGAATCAGGGCAAAATTGAAGAGATGGATGATGCCGATGAAATCTATCATCATCCAAAAACAGACTATACAAAAAAATTGATTTCGTCGATACCGAAATCTTTTCCATCCGATTTTTTATCTTTGACCAGTCATTCCCGTTAATCCTATGAAATATATAAACCGAACAGCAATTCTTATCGTATGTTTTATCGCTATTTTTATGAGCGCATGTGTTTCGAAGAAGAAATATCGTGAGCTTCAAAGTCGGACGGATAGTCTTGAATCAGAACATCACCAGTTGAGAGCTCTCTTCGACACCGTTAATTCGGCAAAAGAATTATTGTCAATCATGAACTCGAAATTGGCGTTAGACACGGCATCTCTTGGAATCTCTTTCCGAACAACTTCCGAGAAATATAATCAATTAAATGAAGACTGTGAAAAATTACGCGCAGAATATGAAGCGTTGAAAAGTTCGAACAGTGATGTAAATAAAAAAATAATCGGGAAGTTACAAAAAACCGAAAACGATCTCATTTTGAAAGAAGATAGTTTGAAATTATTTGCTAAAGAATTAAGGAGTGAGCAAATTCAATTAACACTTGCGAACTTGCGATTACGACAACGCGAAGCAAAATTGTTTGAACTGCAGGCGGTACTTGATAAAAAGTATTCAACAGTCAAAGCATTGAAGAACGCAGTATCGACCGCGCTCACCGGATTTAATGATAAAGGTCTGACTGTTTCTGTGAAGAATGGCAAAGTATATGTTTCGATGGAAGAAAAACTTTTATTTGCATCGGGAAGTACAGTTGTCGATCCAAAAGGAGTGGAGGCATTGAAAGAAGTAGCAAAAGTGCTGGAGAAAAATTCCGATATTAATGTGATGATTGAAGGTCACACCGATAATGTTCCATTTATTGGTGGAGGCGCACTAAAAGATAATTGGGATTTAAGTGTTGTGCGTGCAACTTCCGTCATCAGAATTTTAACTTCTTCGGCTAAAATAGATCAGCAAAGAATTACAGCCGCCGGTCGCGGAGAATATATGCCGATCGACGTAAATAAGACTGACGAAGCCCGTCGTAAAAACCGCAGAACAGAAATTATTCTTACACCAAAACTTGACGAATTATTCAAAGTCATAGAGAATAATTAAAAGATGGAAATATTCGATCTTTTTGAACAATTGCATAAAAGGGAGATTCGCTATTTGCTATGCGGAGGTCTTGCGGTCAACATTTATGGTATTCCCAGAATGACTACAGATATAGATCTTCTTGTTGATTTTGAAGAGGAAAATATTTCCAAATTTGAATCAGCAATGAAATTTCTTGAGTATCATGCGTCAATTCCCGTTTCATTAAAAACAATGCTGGATAAAAAGGAGCGGACTAAAATCATTAAAGATAAAAATCTTATTGCATATTCTTTTTTCAACGCACGGTCAGGATACATGACTTTAGATGTGTTGATTGATGTACCCTTCTCATTTGACTTAATGTGGACGCAGCGTGAAATTAGAAATCAGGGTGAGATACCTGTTAATCTGGTTTCGGTGCAACAGCTCATTGATATGAAGAATTATTCCAATCGGAAACAAGATAAAGAGGATGTTATATTATTATCCAATTTGTTGAAAAATGGATGAAAAAATAATTCCGAAAAAAGAAAATGAGAATAAGGGTTATCATTACTCGGTAACTGATGAACAGATTGCTGCTTATAGCAAATGGACATTGTATGAAAAAATGCGTTGGATTGAAGAAACAAACAAATTTATATATTCAGTGCAAACTCCAGCAGAAAGAGAATTAAGAAGAAATATAGGAAATATGGAAATCTGAAACCTTCCCCTGCCCCCTCCAGAGGGGGGGGGAATTAAAAAATATTAGCTGCGAAGACACAAAGACACGAAGAAAAGCCTAACGACTTAGAGCCATCCTAATTCATATAAAAACTTAGTGCCTTCGTAGCCAAAATAAAAAGCTTCCTGTAATATTATTAAATTGAGAGCATGAATTCAAAACTAATGAAACCCATCTTTTTATTTTCTGCGCTTATTTCTTATATCTCTGTCCACGCAGTCGAATATAAATCCTATTCAACCGTATTAAAAAACGGCATGAAAGTAATTGTCTGTGAAAAACCGGATGTGCATTTTACCGAATTTGAAGTGTGGTATAAAACCGGAAGCAAGGATGAAGTGCCCGGTATCCGTGGCATGGCGCACATGTTCGAACACATGATGTTCAGGGGTACGAAAAAATTTCCTGGAAATTCTATATTCGACAATGTAGATAAATATGGTGGAAGTTGTAATGCATATACCGATTACGACCGCACGGTTTATCATGAATATGTCCCGGAAGATGCGTTGGAAACAGTATTTGATATGGAGTCGGACAGAATGGCAAATCTTGTTATCTCTCAGGAAATTCTTGATACAGAAAGACAGGTGGTGGGTGAAGAATTTCGAAATGGAGTGAATAACTGGTATCAGAAACTCGATCTCGAACGCTCAAAACTGTTATATCCCACTGGACATCCTTACGAAGTGAGTGTAATTGGTTATCTCGAAGAAATTACACAGTTCACTTCAAAACAGTGTCAGGATTTTTATGATAAATATTATTCTCCGAATAATGCATATTTGGTCATTGTAGGAAATGTGAAAAGTCAGGCGATGTTTGATCTGGCAGAAAAATATTTTGGGAAAGTTACCAAGCAGCTTGATCTGAAAGTTAGAACAGATGTTCCGGATATTATTTCAAACAAATTAAAAGCGCCTGAATTAAATCTCGATTACCCGATTCCGGTACAGGTATTCTCTTATATCTTACCGCAACCCTCTGCAGGAAGTACAGAATATTATGCTTTCCATATGTTTAAGAATTTATTATTTGTGGGTGAAAATTCTATCTTACAAAGCAGATTGGTGAAAAAAGATCATCAGGCATATGCCATACAATTGGCGAGTGAAGATGAATCGATGTATTCCAATTATTGTATCATGGATATTATCATGCAGGCATTTCCCGGTAATGCGAGAGTGAAGAAAGTGATTCGGGAAGAAATAGATCGTATTGCAACAGATGGTGTTAGTCAGGATTTGATGAATCAATTTATTACTTCAACGGAAGCGACTGAAATGATGAATTCATATTCCCCCGAAACAATAGCCCAACAGTTAGGTATTGCTGAATATTATTTACACGATTATAATAAAGCATATTCAGAAGTCGATGAGCTTAAAAAAATTACGGTTGCTGACTTGAAAAATGTTGCGACAAAATATTTTTCAACAGAAAGGATTCAAGTTTTAAATGTAAAACCAATGTAAGTCAATTAACAATTAATAATTAACAATTAAGGATGCTCAGATGAAAATATTCAAATTAAGGGAAAAGATATCTATTAAAACTATTTTGTTTGTTTGTTCTCTGTTCTCTATTCTCTCTCTTTCAGCGCAGATTGATTTTCCGCAAATTGAGCAGTATAAGTTAAAGAATGGATTGGAAGTGACCTGGATTCCGTATGGATCGTTGTCGGTAACGAACATTCATCTATATACAAATGCGGGGACGAAGAATGAAACACCCGGTTTGCAGGACATTGCATCGATAACCGCGGAAGCGATGTTATGGGGAAATGCAAAATATAGCAGACAAGCGCAAGACAATGCGATTTCTGCGATGGGTGCGACACTGACTGCAGGATCAAACACCAATTTTTCGAGTGTCAATATTCAGTTTCTGAATAAGGATCAGGAGAAAGCTGTTGACTTATTCGCTTCAGCAGTTTTATCACCCACTTTTCCTGCAGCTGAATTAAAAGAATTAATTAATCAGAAAGTGACTTACTCGAATCCAAGGAAAATGGATATCACGCAATTGGGTGAAATTTTTTCTGATCTTGAAACTTTCGGAACTATGAATCCAATAGGCAGGAGCAGTTACGAAAAACAATTGACGAAATTAGATTCTGCAAAAATCAGAGAGTTTTATCAATTCAGTTACGCGCCAAAAAATTGCAAATTGGTGATTTGTGGCAAACCGGATGATGAAAAATTAAAATCTTTAATCCAGAAAAGTTTTGGGAAATGGGAAGCAAAACTTGGTGAAATGAATTCTTCGTCTTATGATCTTCCGGAAATAAAAGATAAATTTTATGCTGTTCTTTATAAGACGAAAGCTACACAGGCGTGGATAAGTTGGACAAAGAAAGCACCGATGGCGGGAACAAAAGAAATGATTCCATTCGAATTGGCAAATTCAGTTTTCAATAATATTATTTTCAGAGAAATTCGGGAGAAAGCCGGAAAAACTTACGGAATTTACAGTCAATATAATGAAGCAGCAAATTCGGGAATATTCAGAATAACGACACAGGTTCGTGCAGCGGAAACCTACAATACGATTGCTCTTTTTGATTCTGTTTTGAAATCATTTTGCGAAAATGGAATTACGGAAACGCAATTACAGGTAGCAAAAGCAAAGTTCAGAGGATCGTATTTGGGTATGGATTCACCTGCACAGATATCTTCTTTTTTTAATCCGATGATATATTCCGACCTCAGTAAACGCAAATCGCGTTTCGACGAAATGGAAATGATTTCAACCGATGTTGTAAATAAAATCATCAAAAAATATTATACAGCAACCGCATATAAAATAGTAGTTGTAGGCGATGAGATGCTGATTCGTGAACAGGTCGAGAGACTGCCGGGACTGCAGAAGCTGGCGTTTACGGATATTGAGAAGGATGAATGAAGCGCTCGAGCACCTCTTCCAGTCGCGAAGCGCGAGATGCTTTCATCAGTACTACGTCACCCACTGTTAAATTCTTTTTCAGATAATCGGTTAGTTCTGATTTATTTTCAAAATGAATGGACTTTTTTTCAGACACATTTTGCACTTCATTATAAACCAATTTCATCATTTCACCAAAAGTACAAATAAGATCGAAATCGAGAGAGGCAATCTTTTTTCCTGCTTCGCGATGGGCGTTGGCAGCTTCTTTTCCCATTTCACGCATATCGCCGAGAACTGCAATCTTTCTTCCCGTATTCTGCATTTGTTTGAGTGTGTCGAGCGCGGCATTTAATGAATCGGGATTTGCATTGTAACAATCGCTCAGAAAAACAATTCCGTTTCTCTCAATCACTTCCATTCGCTTCGAGGCTGTCTTCACAGTTTCGAGTGCGATTTTAATTTCAGGCAGAGACACACCGAAATAAATACCAACTGTTGCTGCTGCAAGTGCATTGTTTGCGGTATGTTTTCCGGGAATTGGCAACTGAATTGCAGTTTCACCAACCGGACCTTTGACCGAAATTTCTGCACATGCCGCGGCATCGAGAGTAATAAATTCACCTTTTATGGCAGGTTTATTATTGAATCCGTAGGTAATGAATTTTTTGAGAAGCGGGAAAAGTGTCTTTAAGAGATCATCGTCTGTATTCAGAAATGCTGTGCCATCGTTTTCTCCGAGATATTCGAATAATTCACTTTCCGCTTTTGTAACCCCTTCAAGATCACCGAAAAATTCGAGATGCTCATTACCGATATTTGTTAATAATCCTAAACCAGGTTCAAGAATTTCGCAGAGATAATCCAATTCACCAAAATGATTCGTACCAATTTCAACCACAGCAATTTCGTGTTCCGAGTGAAGACGAAAAATGGTCATCGGCACACCGAGATGATTATTTAAATTTCCTTCTGTTTTTAATACATTGTATTTTCGTGACAAAACTGCGGCTGTCATTTCTTTTACCGAGGTTTTTCCATTGCTCCCGCCAATCGCGATGATTGGAATATCAAATCTTTTTCTATATACAGTTGCGAGCCGCGCGAAATAGGATTCTACAGAATCGACACTAATCAAAAATTTATCTTTGAAATTATCTTTGTTGTCCTCGTACCAGTATTGATTTACAACACAGGCCGCAGCACCGGATGAAAATACCTGTTCGATGTATTCATGCGCATCAAATTTATCTCCTTTAAATGCAAAAAATAAATCGCCCGATTTAATGGCGCGGGAATCAGTGCAAACGTTTGAAAAAATAACATTCAATTGCGATTTAGCCGCTTGTATTAAAACGGGTTTTGCAGATTCAATATCTTTGAATTTGAGATTCAATTGCATATTACAAGATAAAAGTTCTTTTTACCTTTTTGCACAAGTATATATTTATGATTTACAAGAGAATCAGTATTGACCATCATTTCCATGATTTCAACTTTCTGTTTATTGATGGAAACACCACCGCCTTGCAGCATTTTTTTTGCCTCTGCTTTGGATGGAAATATATTTGTTGATGTTGATAAAAAATCAATCAAGGAAATTCCGGCAACAAGTTCAGCGTGATTCAGTTCGATTTGCGGAACACCTTCAAACACTGCAAGCATAAGCGCTTCGGGCATATTTTTCAACATTTCGGTAGTTCCTTTTCCAAAAAGAATTTCAGAGGCTTCAATTGATTGATCTAAATCTTTTTGTGAGTGAACCATGACAGTCATATATCTCGCGAGTTCTTTTTGCAGAATCCGTAAATGTGGAGCAGCATTATGTTCATTCTCGAAATTCCCAATCATTTCTTTTGGATGCATGGTGAATATACGTATATATTTACCCGCATCCTGATCCGACACGTTCAACCAAAACTGATAAAATTTATAGGGTGAAGTTTTATCAGGATCGAGCCATATTGTTCCGCTTTCGGTTTTTCCGAATTTACCTCCATCAGCTTTTGTAATTAACGGACAAGTGATGCCGAAAGCTGCACCCGATGCCTTTCTCCGAATGAGTTCAGTTCCGGTAACAATATTTCCCCATTGATCGGAACCACCCATCTGCAACTTGCAGTTTTTATTTTTATATAAATAATAAAAATCGTATCCCTGCAAAAGCTGATAAGATAATTCGGTAAAAGAAATTCCACCTTCCAATCTTTTTTGTACAGAATCTTTCGCCATCATATACGCGAGGGTTATGTGTTTACCTATATCGCGCATAAATTCAAGCATTTTCATTTCACCAAACCAATCGTAATTATTTACAACTTCGGCAGAAGTTGCAGAATCGTTCGAGGGAAGAAATTTCTTCACTTGCATTTCAATACAGCCGACATTATATCTTAGCGTATTCTCATCCAAAAGATTTCGCTCCTCCGATTTTCCAGAAGGATCTCCAATCATTCCTGTTGCACCACCGACTAATGCAATCGGTTTATGACCTGCTGCCTGAAAATGTTTCAACATCATCACCGAAACAAGATGACCGATATGAAGCGAATCTGCGGTGGGATCAATACCCACATAAGCAGCAGTTTTCTCCGATAATAATAATTCTTCGATTCCGGGCGTGATATCCTGTATCATCCCCCGCCATTTTAATTCTTCAACAAAATTCATTCGGCAAAGATAAGTTTATTAGGGCAATTTATGTTTCTCCCGTCGCTTTCTTAATATCTTCATTCGATAGACCGATTACTTTACCCGATGGATTTTCGGTTGTCGGCTTCTTACCCGTTCCTACGCCTTGTAGTCGCGAATGTGTTGTGACATTATAATCCAATTCCGATAGAAGACGTTGTCCGACAGGATTTATTAATTCTTTACCATTTGTTTTGGGACTTTTAATTTCGGGACTAATCGGATGAGCATTCATTAATTCTGCCGGATATGGTTTTAGCAAATCTGTGATCTTGTGAAGATTATCTGATTTCAACCAGGTCTTTTCTTCACTCTCCCGCAAAATGACTGGAGAACGATGATGGGGTAACATTTGCAACAGTGAATTTGCAACCGTAGTAACGATTGCAAACGATTTCACCACCTCACCCGTTTCTTCGTCCGTCCACTGATCCCAGATTCCTGCCAAAGAAAAAGGACGTCGATCTCTCAAATATATTACAAAAGGTTTATTCAGTCCTTCTTTCGTTGTTCCTTCGATGAAACAATCGCAGGGAATCAGACAACGTTGCGAACGAATTGGCTTACGGAATGCTGGTTTTGTCAGAATATCTTTTCCACCCGAATAATTCGGATCGTCTTCCTTATTTCTGTCTCCCTCGGCGCGGGCATTAAAAAAATATGTTCTTTTTTTTGCCCAAAAAGGCGTTAACCCAAATTGAAATAATTGTAATTCGTTTGGCTTGTCGCTGGCTATCACCGGAGCCATTGTGCCGATCGATATATTATAATTCGGAGCGAGTTCGAGTGTATCCGGGACTTTTATATTGAACCGTTTTTCGAGCACCTCTGTCTTCTGAACGAGGACATATCTGCCACACATTTCTATGTTTTTTAATTAATTTTCAACCAAAACGAACCGCCATGTCTCTCCACGTCTTTCAGATTATTGTGATCCCATATCGGCTGAAGAATATTACTTAATTCTTTATCTTCAGAAATAAAATAATTCGGCATGAGGGTTTTATATTTATCGGGATTTGCCAGTAAATACATCGCCAAGCCGTATTGCTCTGAATAAAACCTGTCGCACATAAATTGCGGATAATCATAAGGCAGATAAATATCATGAATATGAACAATCACACCTTTCTTCAATCGTGGAAGTACTTCGAGATAAAAAACCATCGAATCGGAGTTAGGAAGAATTCGATGAGAATTGTCTACAAATAAAATATCATTTTCGCCCAACTCCGAAAGAAATTTAGAAGAAATATTTTCGAAAGGTTCTCTGATCACTTTATCTGCGAGATGATCGATCTCCGCTCGGGGAAAGGGATCTATTGAAATTATTTCTGTCGTTAATTTCCGATCTGTTTTCGCTTTGACTGCGACTTTGGTGGAATTGCCGGAACCGATTTCAACATATTTTTTTGGTTTATATAACGAAAGCATCGTATAAATTCCTATTATATCAAGACCGGGTAAAAAACCATTGTTCCATGACGGAAAATTCGGATCTGAGTTCTCACCGGTTTTTTTTATTTGTTGAAATTCATTTTTATATTGTAAAGACGCCTTTAATATCTCTGAGTATTCTCTACGATTCGCATTGATGATTTCATATAACTGTTCATGCGGAGGTTTACCATGACCGTACCGTGGTTTGAAATCGACTTTATATTCAAGAAATAAATTTTGAAATTTCGGGTGGAGGAAATGATATAAATTTTTCAACATAAAACAGTACTGAATATAAAATTCGAATTAATCTTTTTCTTCACGTCGTATAAGTCCCCGGCATTTTTTGCGACTTGCTTCTTTCTTTTTGTCTTTAACAACACGTTGACGGAAACGACCATCATAGAAACCCTGAGACTGAGCTTCTTTGCGGCGACGAGCTGATGCGAGTCTCTGAAGTTTTGATTTACCCGGTGTTTTCAACAAAAAAATTTCAGACTAACAGTTTTATCGGATTAATGCGACTTTACCAACGTAGACGTGCCCTTCCTGATTAATATCCAGAATATGAATCCGATAAACATACACATCAGATTTATAGGTATCGCCTAAAACATCGCCCGCTTCTTTTTTACCATCCCAGGGTTTTGCCAAATCTTTTGTTTCATATAAAGATTCACCCCAACGATCGAAAATGCTCATTGTATAATCTAAAATTCCTGTTCCCGAAGGTGTGAACTGATCGTTGTGACCATCGCCATCTGGTGTAAAAGCGTTAGGAATAAAAAATGTAAAGACGGGATTTATTTTCAACATTTCGCAAACGCTGTCAACACAACCATGAATGCTGTTCACGGTTAAACAAGTGCTGTAAAGTCCTGCATCAGGAAAAAGATGAATTGGATTTTCTTCAATGCTCCCGCTTAAATCACCAAAATCCCAATGATATCTGTTTGCATCAGTTGAGTGATCAAAGAAATGAATGCGAGGATTCAGCACATCCGAAAATGGCGGATCGGTTAAGAAATTAGCAACAGGTAACG
>JAHEYM010000394.1 GCA_023251595.1 Bacteroidota bacterium | reverse complement strand
GCTCTGATCCTGGGAGGTGTAGCGGTTAATGCACAACAAACACCAATGTACACGCACTATATGTACAATACATTGGTAGTGAATCCGGCCTACGCAGGAAGCAGAGATGCTCTAACGGTCACTGCACTTCATCGCTCGCAGTGGGTGGGTTTCGATGGAGCACCGGTTACACAGACGATCACGATGCACGCGCCGCTACCGAATCAACATATAGGATTGGGGCTGTCCGTCATGCACGACAAAATCGGACCTGATAATAACATGTCAATCGTCGCTGATTTTGCTTACCGGATACAATTAAGTCAAAAATCAAAACTTGCTTTTGGATTAAGTGGCGGTGTAAATGTATATGAATCGAAATTAAATACGCTGCAGCTTGATGTGCAAAATGATCCCGCTTTCATGAATAACATTAATAACCATGTCGCACCTGGTTTCGGATTTGGCGCATATTATTCCCGTGAGCGATTTTATCTTGGTGTATCCACTCCGGATTTACTGCAAAACAATATTCTGGAATCAAATCAGATTAATGGAACTACCATAATTGGACAAGAACAACGTCATTATTTTTTGATCGCAGGTTCCATGATTAAAATTGCAGATAATCTGGCTTTCAAACCGACGACGTTGGTTAAAGTTACAGAAGGTGCACCTATACAAGCTGACTTCACCGGATCGTTTATCATCGCCAAACGATTATTAATCGGAGCAATGGTCCGTACAGGTGATGCATTCGGAGGACTTGTAGGAGTAGATCTCCTGGAACAATTACATGTAGGCTATTCTTACGATTGGTCATTCGGTCTCCAAACTTCCAAATATAATGGAGGTAGTCATGAGATCATATTAAGATATGATTTTTTATGTATCGGTAAAAAACAAATTCACTCGCCCAGATATTTTTAATATATAAAATAAAAAAACAAATAAAACATAAAAACATGAAAAAGTTACTAATCCCATTTATTGTATTGTTCGGTCTGAGCATGAACGCCATTGCTCTCGATAAATCACACAAAGAACTGCGGGGAGACAAATATTACTTTGTATATTCTTTCCAAAAGGCAATTGATTCCTACACAGATGCAAAACATCTGAGTGTTGAAGGTGAAAGAAGACTCGCGAAAAGTTATCACAATCTGAATCAAAATACTTTATCGGAATCAGCGTATCTAAAATTGACGAGCGAGACTGAAGGTAGTATTCCTGAAGATTTATATGAGTATGCGATGATTTTAAAAAACAATGGCAAAACAGAAGAAGCAGGTAGGATCATGGATCGCTTCATCGCTCTAAAACCACAGGATTTACGTGCAAAAGACTACGTGGCAAATCACAATAATTTATCAAAACTTTCCGGTGATGATGGCACATTTAAAATCAATGGGCTGAGCATGAATACAGATGCCCAGGATTTTGGTGCAACTTATTATAAGGATAAAATTGTTTTTACTTCTACCGGTGCAAAACCCGATTTGATGAAAAGAACATATAATTGGAATGGAAAACCATTTCTAAATATATATGTATCAGAAGTGGAGAACGGTCAATTGAAAAAACCTGTTATTTTTGATAAGAGTTTAGATGGTAAAATGCATGATGGTCCGGCATGTTTCAGTAATGACGGAAATTTCATGGCATTTACGAGAAATAATTATGATCTTAAACGTAAAGATCGTGTTGTCAATCTTCAAATTTGTTTCAGCAGTTTCAAGGAAGGGAAATGGTCAAAACCGGAACCATTTATTCTCAATAGTAATGAATACTCTGTAGGACACCCATCATTATCTTCTGACGGTAATACGATGTATTTTGCAAGCGATATGCCTGGTGGCTATGGCGGTACAGATCTTTATAGAATTAAAAAAGACGGAAAAGGAGTTTGGGGAAAAGCTGAGAATCTTGGGTATACAATTAATACAGAAGGTGATGAATTATTCCCCTTTTATGAAGACAATAATCAGGTGTTGTTCTTCTCCTCAAATGGCAGATTTGGTTTGGGTGGTCAGGATATTTTTATGTGTGCTCTAAATGGAGATAAATTTGGAAAAGTTTCAAATGCCGGTTCACCTTTGAATACATCATCTGATGACTTTGCAATAATCGCAGATAAGAATCTGAATAAAGGATATGTTTCTTCAAACCGGGTTGGGGGCGCAGGCGATGATGACATCTATTCTGTAGATATTCAGAAATCATTAAATATCGGCAAGAAAATCCAGGGAATTGCTAAAGATAAAAATGGAATTGCGATTCCGGAAACTTTTATCGCACTCAAAGATGATCAGGAAAATACAATCGATACAGTTACTACCGGAGATGATGGAGCATATACTTTTTTAGTTGAAGCAAATAAAAACTTTAAATTAACCGGAAACAAGATTACATATCTGGAAGGAACTAATGTTGCCAACACCTTTGGAAAAGAATTTAATGTGAAAGCGGACGTTGTTCTCTTACAAAAAGAAGCCGTTGTTGCTCAAAAGGTTGAGATCGTTCCGGAAGTTGCCAAAGTCATCATTCTCAAATCCATCTATTTTGATCTCGATAAGTATGACATAAGACCTGATGCTGTGATCGTCTTAAATAATATAATTCGCGTAATGAATGAAAATCCTGAAATGATCGTCAAACTAAGTTCATATACAGATTGCAGAGCGAGTAATGCTTACAATCAGATTTTATCCGACAACCGGGCTTTTGCTTCAGCTGAATTCATTAAAAAAGGAATCACTAGTCCGGAGCGGATTTCAGGTAAAGGGTATGGTGAAACACATTTAGTTAATAATTGTGCGTGTGAAGGAACCGTTGTTTCAAGTTGTTCGGATTATGAATTTCAACAAGACAGACGGACAGAGTTCATTATAGTGAAAAAAGAAGGAAATCTGACACTCGAATAAATTATAATCAATAGAATAATTGTTCATCAGTTAGTTAATTTTTGGGTTGTATTGGAACCGTTCCGCAGTAATGCGGGGCGGTTTTTTTAATTAGTCATAGTGTGAATCATGTAACTCCTGATGCAAGTTATGTAACATTGACAGATTTGATTCTACCGAACTTTGTATCATAAAATATGATCAACTTGATGATATAACACCTGCTCTTTTTCAAGCGCCTCTATTGGGGAACGGAGACACTCTTTACGCAGGTGTTTATTCTATACAGTAAAAATTAAACGTAAACGAACAAAATAAAATTAAATAAAATGGCAACGGCTAAAAATTTAGGGATCTGGATGGATCATTCTACGGCTCATCTCATGGAATTTACAACTGATCCGATCGAGACTAAAACGATTGATTCAAGCTTCACTCATCAGGAAAAAGAACAAGCCCTGGGGCGCAGCGAAAACCTCTTGCACAACAAAGAACAACATCAGCAATCGGAATATTACAAAAAATTAGGTGAAACGATTAAAAACTACGAGAAAGTAATATTGTTTGGTCCAACGGACGCAAAAGTTGAGCTATTCAATCTGTTAAGTACCGATCACCGGTTCGCCAATACGCAAATCGAGGTAATTCAAACTGATAAAATGACCGAGAATCAACAGCACGCTTTTGTTCGGGAACATTTTTCAAGCTGTTGACTTCATCAGTTATTCAAACAAACATTGACCATTAACAATAATTATATTGAGGATCGGCAAAGTCCTACCCTCTCTTCCTATGTACCTTTGTGTCGAGGAGTTGTGCTCCACTAAAGTGAATGAAAATTAAGATGTTGGATATAGATGTGAATAATATAAATCTTATGCAAAGTT
>JAHEYM010000525.1 GCA_023251595.1 Bacteroidota bacterium | reverse complement strand
TAATTGCTTCAACAAGATCTTCTTGAATACCAGGAAGATCAATTTTTGCTCGTGAACTTGCTTCACCGGCCATATTTCTGCTTTCACCAACAACAACAATTGCTACATCAGATGTGTTTGCGAGCTCAACAGCTTTTGCAAAACCGTTTTTCTCTTCCCCTAGTATTGTACATCCCTCTTCATAATTTACTTCTGTACTTTTTCCTAATTTATTTTTAATCCCTTCTAAAACTGTAACAACATCATTTGCATTTCCTTGTTGAGACCAGCCGCCAAGAGGATCATCTTTTGAATTTGCAAGAGGACCGATGACAGCAATTTTTTTCAAATCTTTTTTTAGAGGAAGTAAATTATTTTTATTTTTAAGTAGAACCATCGCCTCCCGTGCTGATTGCAAAGTTGCCTGGACAATTTGTTTGCTCATAACTGTATTTTTTTCGCGTTCAGCTTCGCAATATTTATACGGATCATCAAACAATCCAAGGCGGAATTTAATTCTTAAAATCCTGCGGACACTTTCATCAATTATTTTTTGCGAAACTTTGCCTTCATTCACTAATTCTGAGAGGTGATTGTAATATGCATTTGCTTCCATGTCCATATCAACGCCGGCTTTAATTCCAAGTTCTGCAGCTTGTTTCAAATCTTTTGCAACACCGTGTGGAATTAACTCACCAACAGAATTCCAATCGCTCACAACAAATCCATCAAACTTCCATTCTTTGCGTAAAATTTTTGTTTGAAGAAAATTACTTCCGGAAGAAGGTACACCGCCAACTTCATTAAATGAAGCCATCAACGTTGCAGCTCCGGCATTAACAGCTGCTTGAAACGGTCGTAAATAAACTTCACGGAATGTTCTTTCCGAAAAATCAACTGTATTATAATCGCGTCCGCCTTCAGCACCGCCGTATCCTGCAAAGTGTTTAATACAAGCAGCAATTGTATTATTTGCGCTAAGATCATTTCCCTGATAACCTTTAACGCGTGCAACTGCCATTAAGGAACCTAAGTATGGATCTTCACCGCTTCCTTCCATAATTCTTCCCCATCGCGGATCTCGTGCAATGTCAACCATTGGATTAAACGTCCAATGAATACCGGCCGATGAAGCTTCGATTGCCTGCCAGCGTGCAGATTTTTCTACAAGAGAAGGATTCCAGCTGCTGGCCTCTCCTAACGGTATTGGAAACGTTGCGCGAAAACCGTGAATAACATCAAGACCAAAAATAAGTGGAATTTTTAAGCGTGATTCTTCAACTGCAACTTTTTGAATTTTTTTGGTTTCTTCCGCACCGAAAACATTTAACAGAGAACCAATTTTACCTTTACGGATTAATTCTATATGCCCTTCACGTGGTCTGGATGTTTGTGTACCTGTATCCCACCCGCCGCTGTATTGAACTAACTGCCCGATTTTTTCTTCAAGATTCATTAACGCAAGTACCGAGTCAACTCGCTGTTCAATTGTTTTTTTCTGCGCGAAAGAAATTGAGCATATAAAAATAAAAAGTAGAATTTTTTTCATGACAGTCCTCTGTATTAAACTAATTAATTTTCTTAAGTAATAACTGTGAGCTGACAATAGATGTCTGTAGATTTATTCATTCACAGTGTTTCCAGACTTTGCTATATGACTATGAAGAAAGATATTATTAATATGTTAGTCCAAATCCGTATGGAAACAACGGATCGTAATTTGTATCTCCGATATTAATCGGAATTTGCTGCATGTTTTTAGGCCATGTATGCGGGAGTTTTCCGACAGGCTTAAAATCACCGAATAAAACATCAGCAACTCCTTGTCCTTCAGTTCCCGGCAGCCATGCTGCAACAAATGAGTCACTAATTTTCAAACTTGGTTCTATTAACATCGGTCTTCCTGAAATGAGTATAACAATAACCGGAACACCTGAAGTTTTTGCTTTTTCAATTGCATCTGCGTCTTCTTTCGCTAAACTTAGATCCTCACGGTCACCAATCATTTCAGCGTATGGAGTTTCGCCTACAACAACAATACAAACATCTGCACCTTCAGCACCGGAGCCATCAGTAGATGTTGTTACTTCTGTGTTCTTTGAAACAGTGTTCTTAATTGCCTGTAAAATTGTTGTGCCTCCGCTAATCACATTTCCGCTTTTACTTTGCCAACTGATTGTCCAACCGCCGCACTGATTACCAATATCATCGGCACTTTTTCCTGTAACGTGAATGCGTTTTAAATTTTTTGACAACGGCAAAACTTTATTATCATTTTTTAATAATACAAGTGATTGGCGGACAGCATCACGTGCAATTTCTCTATGCTTATTTGAACCGATCTGTGTAGTTAATTGCTTATCGGTCATCGGATTTTTGAAAAGTCCTAACTCAAATTTTACTTTTAATATTCTACGAGCCGCATCATCTATTCTGCTTAACGGTACTTTATTTTCGTTTACAAGTTCTTTCAGCTTTGTAATGAAATCTACATAATTGTTGTCTTGCCCATGTCCGTTCGGAATCATAATCATATCGAGTCCGGCATTAATAGATTTTTCAATATCACTCTTATAGTCTTTCCCAAGCTGATCTATAGCAGCCCAATCTGAAACTAAGAAACCTTTGAACCCTAGCTCTCTTTTCAAAACATCAGTTAATAAATATTTATGCCCATGTAACTTTTCATTATTCCAACTACTGTATGAAACCATAATTGACTTAGCGCCGGCTTTAATTGCTTCAACATAACCTTGCAAGTGTATTTTACGAAGAGTCTCTTCATCAATTTCAGTATTGCCTTGATCTTTTCCGTTTGTAGTTCCACCATCACCGGCGAAATGTTTAACACAAGCAAGTACTGAGGTTTTATCAGAAAGATTTTTTCCCTGCGTTCCTTTTACATAAGCCGCTCCCAACATTTTAACTAGATCCGGATTTTCGCCATAACTTTCATAAGTTCTTCCCCATCTTTCATCACGTGCGACAGCAACACACGGGGCAAAATCCCATTGCATTCCTGTTCCTTTTATTTCAGCTGCGGTAACAGCAGCAACTTGTTCAACAAGTTTTGGATTATGAGTTGCACCAAGTCCAACATTGTGCGGAAAGATTGTTGCACCATCAACGTTATTATGCCCGTGCACCGCATCTATTCCCCAAATGATAGGTGTTTTTAAGCGTGTCGTAAGAGCAAGGTTTTGAAAACTATCATAAAGATTGGCCCAACCTTTGGCGGTTATATCATCCGGTTCAGAATTCCCGCCGCACAAGATTGAACCAAGATAATATTTAACAATGTCATCAACATTTTTTTTAATTGCATCATAATCAACTTGTGTCATCTGACCAATTTTTTCATCAAGAGTCATTTGGGAAAGAAGGGCATCAACTTTTTTATCAATAGCATTTTGTGCGTTAACTGAAAATATTCCGGCCAATAGAAATATTACGACAGGAAGAATATTTATTTTCATTTTGTCCTCAAAAAAAATTAAAACAACAGAAAGGTTACAAATCCTTTCCAACGATATTTATCACTTTGTTTTCTTTAATTCATTCCAGATAAGAGCACTGGCACCAAGAACAGCGGCATGCGCACCTGGAAGTGCCGACGGAAGAATTTTAACTTTATTCTTGAAAATGTTTAGCAAGTATTCTTCCATGTATCGTTTTGTTGGTGCAAAAATTAAATCGCCTGAAAGAGCGAGACCGCCGAAAAGAATTATTGCTTCGGGACTTAAATGCGCAACAGAATCTGCAAGTTTGAGACCGAGAATTTTGCCGGTGTAGTCAAATGCTGC
>JAHEYM010000393.1 GCA_023251595.1 Bacteroidota bacterium | reverse complement strand
TACCCAAAACCGATTATCTGCACTTTGAAGCGTACAGGTATAAATACCCGTCGGAAAATTGTAAGTTGAAAGTCGTAAGTCGTAAGCCGAATCGCCCGCAACTGAATTAAAGGTTTTTGAATAGACGAGCTCACCCAAACAATTATTCAGATTTAATATATATGGTCCGGTAAGAGTCGTATTTAATCTGAAAGTGAAATCGCCATTTCCGGGATTTGGGAAAACAGTGAAATTTTCATTGTCGTTCGATAATGAATGAATACCTACAGATGAATAACCAACCAGATTGATGTTATCTATATACAGTGCCTGTCCGTAATTGCCGATGTTGGTGAAAGATACTGTGACATCCGGTATTCCGGCATATGCGCTAAGATTGACTGTCTCGGTACGCCATTCCCCTGAAGCAGGAATAAAAATCGAGGTGCTGTTATCGGGTCCCGTCGTGAGCGACTGTCCGCCGCGTATATATACCTGTGTGAAGGAACTGTCGCAATCGGTAGATATATATATGGCCAACGAATCATTATATCCTGCACTCCATCTCACATACGCGTAATCAAAATTCAGGAGGATCAACGTATCAAAACTAAAATCATACTTCGGTGTTCTCATCTCATCGTGCGCCCCGCCTGTATTCCAGTCGTAATTGTCAAAAAATGCACTTTCGTTGCTTAACCCGTAACCTCCGGCAATTGTATCTTTTTGCCACACTGCTCCATCATTGTTAGCATCAATATTTTGCCACTGTGTTGGCAGAAAATTTCCAACAAAACCCTCGGTCAACGGGAGCTGAGATATGGGTCTGACATATATATATGACATTTTAGTCTCCGTATCTGATCCATTTGGGTTGGTGGCTGTCAACGTCACATCATACCACCCGGAGGCGCTGTATGTCACTACCGGATTTTGTTGTGTTGAAGTGGAAGGTGTACCGCCTGGAAAGCTCCATGAATATGAAACTGCGTTCAAAGTAGAAAGATTATTAAAAACAATCGGATCGCCGGGACAGGAAGTCGTAAAATTAGCTGCAAAGTCCGCTGCAGGAATTGGGTATGGCTGATACGGGGCTGTTTCCCAAACCCCGCGTCCGTAATACGCAACACGCAATCGACTATTGGGACTTCCATCATTAAAAAACATCATATCCTGAATATCCGCGATGCTGGGTAACCCGGTCGAAAAATTCACCCAATTCGTCATAGTCTTATTTTTATAGAAAACGCCTTTTGCATTACATATATAGATGGATTCATCATGCGAATAATTATCATGATAAATCGCGTTAATATTCACATTCGGAAGATTGGCAGTTACATTTGTCCAGGAGCCCCCTGAATTAGCAGATCTGTAAACTCTTGCCCCCAGCGACATATACACGATATTCGAACTGTCTTTTATAACTGCAATGCCATCCATCACAGATGAACCAAACGGAGTCGGATGCACAACGAAAGTCGGCGTGGCTGCGGTCGCATTCGTACAGTGTCTGAAAGTATTATTTGAATAAACTATATATATATCGTTCGGATCTACCGGAGAAATTGCAAGTGCCATCACTTGAGTCCCGAAATTTGTTATTTGTGTCCAGGACGGTGGATTTGAATTCAAACTGAAAGTTCGCCATACATCCAAACCTCCAACAAATGCCAAATTCGGCTGTTGACTTGTGAATGCCATCCGTGCATCGTTCGTATTGCTCAGAGTGAAGGGTATTGCCCACGATTGATCGCCACCATATACAATTCTTCTATTCCCATGATAATAATATACACGGTTATTTATTAACCAGTCGAACGACATTCTCGCACCCCAATCACCACCACGATTTGTGTACCATTGATTATTCCCATACACAAGTTCTCCATTATCCTGCGTTCCGATACTGATTATATCATTATGTATATTACTCATTCCCATGTGATAACATTCTGTTGCTGCAATTCCATCGCAACGCATGCTCCAGGTATTTCCGGTGTCGGTTGTCATCCAGATTCCTCCATCATTCGCATCAAAAAGTCGGAGTGGATTATTCGGATCGTGCACGATCTGATGCATATCGGTGTGCACAGTCGCCCACCAGTTCGTGAGCTGTGTCCATGAAATACCGCCATCCATCGATCTCCATATATTATGAGAAACCAACCAAACAATATCAGGATTAATCGGATCGGTAGTAATATCAAAATTGTAATTCCCTTGTCCGCCACCTGTGGTGTCATAACCGGTTATACTGAAAGCTGTGTCATGCCAAACGGTAATAAAAGAAGCGCCACCGTCTGTTGATGTAAGAATCGTTCCTTCATCGGCATTCACTCCTAAATATACTATATTCGGATTTGCTTTCGTAACACCTATTCGCATTCCGTTGCCATTTCCATTCGGAATAAAAACACCGTTTGAAATTTGCGTCCAGGTTTCACCCATGTCGCCTGAAACATAATATTCGGACCAGGTAACTGCATATATAGAATCTGTGCCCGTCGTAGTTTTAAAAATCATATCAGTAAAAGCGCCACCTGTTTGTTTCTCAACCCAGGTTGCACCCGCATCAATTGATTTCCATATACCATCATTTGTAGCGGCGATCAACGTATTATGATCGGCAGGAGACATGAGAATCTCTAATGCCATGCGATTCGCCATTCCTGTTGTAGATTGATTCCAGGTTATTCCACCATTTGTTGTTTTCCAGATGCCATAACCGCCACCATAATAATTCGGATCTCCTGTTCCCAGATAAATAATTTGATTATTTGTATAATCAATACAAACCGATGCGCATTGCGTTGCAGGTAAAGAATCTGTTCCGCAACCCGACCACAGTTGTCCCTGATTATTGCTTTTCCATAGACCACCGGAAGATGATGTAGCGTACATTACATTGGTATCAATCGGATCAAATTTTATTTGCGTAACACGACCAATGCCATTAATTTGACCGGAAATATTGGTTGGAAAAGGTACCGGACCAACGATAGTCCAATTGGCGGTTTGGGAATAAATTCCGTTCACCAAAAACATTAATATAAATAAAAATGTATTTCTCTTTAACATAAAATTGTGCTAACCCGTCACACCCCTAACCCCTCTCTAGAGGGGAATATTCATCTTTTTCACTCTTTCCCTCTTTCATTCTTTACCTCTTTCACTCCTAATCCGTAATTCCTAATCTCTTCTCATGTCTTGCCAAATTTTCAAACGTTCGCTGGGAGCGAGTATTCTTCCATCGGGTTGAACATAAGGCAAACTTGTTCTTTTCCAATTGATAAATTTTTTATATTCAAAGGCATATTTTCTTGATTCGGCTTCGTAACGTTCTTTTTTGGATTGAATAAATCTTTCGAAAAAAGTTTTACGTTCTTCCTTTTTATTTTTTGGTTCACCGATGACTTCTTCCTCTTCAATGGGCTCGGGACGTTTCACCCAATACAATTCAAATGATTTCAGCGTTTCAAAATAATTGGCATTTGTATCCGCCATCATCTGAATCCAGTATGGAGTTTTGGCATATTCAGAATTTGAATGCATTGCTCCTTTACTTTGAGAAAAGGAGTGTCCTGCTAAAAAAACACAGCAAAAGACCTGAAAACCAAAATAAAATAGTATCCTCTTAATCATCAAATTATTTTCTGTAATTCATTAAATTCTGCACACACACCCCGTCACTTCGTGACGCCCCTTATATGTTTGCATTTGCAAAGTTAAAAAGAAAAAGCTAATCTTGTCTGTGTGAGGAGGATCGCCCCTTAGTGCTTGACACTGTTCGAGAGTTTCTCCCCCCAGTCAAGTTGAGTT
>JAHEYM010000392.1:1845-3814 GCA_023251595.1 Bacteroidota bacterium | reverse complement strand
GACCTTCAATGTCTATTTTAATTCCTCTTCTTTGAACAATATCCATCATGTTCAAAGCGAGCACAACGGGAATTTTTAAATCTATAATTTGTGAACAAAGAAACAAGCTTCGTTTCAGATTCGAAGCATCAGCTATATATAAGACAAGATCGGGGTGAAGTTCATTTCCCGGGTTACACAACACCTGAAATGGAATTCTTTCATCAAGCGTTTTCGGATAAAGACTATATGTTCCTGGAAGATCTGTGATTTCAACAACTTTCACCAAACCATCTTTGTCGATGATCTTGAAATTTCCGGACATTTTGTCCACCGTAACACCCGGAAAATTCGCGACCTTCTGATTCATGCCGGTCAAAGCATTGAATAAGGTCGTCTTCCCACAATTGGGATTCCCGATTAATGCTACTTTTATCTTATTACTCACGCTTTACTAAGAAATATTTTTTTTTCAACTCTTCAACTCTTCAACTCTTCAACTCTTCAACTCTTCAACCCACCAACCTCACCCGAATTGCAGCCGCTTCTTCTTTTCTCATACTCAATCTGTAACCTGAGATTTCAATCACAATCGGATCGCCTAAGGGAGCAATTCTTTCTAAAGTAACAACTTCACCCGGAATACAACCCATTTCGAGCAGCTTCAACGAAAAATCATCGTCTGCAAACCCCTCAATAACAGCCCTTTCCCCAATTTTCATCGCATTCATTAACATACTCAACTCCCTCTTCCTATTTAGATTGATTATAAATAAGAGGGTAAAGGTAAGTTACCGTTTCATGTTGAACAATAACATAAGTCATGAAAACCAAGAATTTTTACGGTTCAGGAGCGCTTTTCGGGCTGACTCACATTTGCTTTTCCAAAAGAAGGGCAATCACATTTTTTATGAAAAATGCCACAAGAAGAGAGAGATACAGTGATTGTGGTGATTAACAACCACAATGACAAGCGAATAATGAGGTTTCTTTTCATATTGAGGATAAAACGATACAAAGATAAGAATTGTTTTGGATCTTTGCCAATCTTCGGCGGGATGCTATTTTTGCTGGGAAGAATTATGCGCGGATATATATTCCATTTCGGGAAGTACTGGATTTTCATGAAGAGTCTTTTCCTTAAACCGGAAAAGTTTTCGATATACAGACGTCAGGTTTTGAAGGAAATGGTTTCGATCGGTTACGACTCGCTCGGAATCGCTATGCTGATGTCGGTTTTCATGGGTGCGGTTCTCACGATTCAGAGCGTGCACAACATTGTGAACCCGCTCGTACCCATGTGGGCAGTCGCTGTCGTTACACGCGATGCCGTTATTCTGGAGTTTTCGCCAACGATTATTTGTCTCATTCTTGCGGGTAAAGTCGGTTCGAGTATAGCCAGCGAACTAGGAACAATGCGGGTTACAGAACAAATCGATGCACTCGAAATTATGGGAATTAATTCTGCGGGTTATCTTGTTCTTCCAAAAATAATTGCAGCCCTCATCATCATTCCTTTTGTCATTACACTCACAATGGTTGCGGGAATTTTCGGCGGATACTTAGCTGCAGTTGCAACAGATATCATGACACCGCAAACATTTATGCGAGGAATTCTTGATGATTTTCTTGTTTTCAACTATGTTTTTGCGATGATCAAAACGGTTTCTTTTGCTTTCGTGATCGCATCGATCGCCTCTTATCAGGGATTTTTCACAAAAGGGGGCGCACTTGAAGTCGGACAATCGAGCACACGTGCTGTTGTTTGGGGAAATATCATGATTATCATTCTCGATTATGTTTTAACTCAATTATTACTATCATGATAGAGGCCCGGAATATTTCGAAATCATTTGGTGAGAATAAAGTTCTCGATGATGTTTCCGCTGTTTTTCACAAAGGAAAAACTAATTTGATTATCGGTGGAAGCGGCTCAGGTAAAACCGTTTTTATGAAATGTATGGTCGGACTTTTTGAAGTCGATTCGGGT
>JAHEYM010000392.1:0-1835 GCA_023251595.1 Bacteroidota bacterium | reverse complement strand
AGAAAGGAAATTTATCAGACAGGAAATCGGCATGGTTTTTCAAGGCGGTGCTTTATTCGACTCACTGAATGTAGAGCAGAATGTTATGTTTCCACTAAATATGTTTACGAAAATGTCGCCTGAGGAAAAGGTAGATCGGGTGAACTTTTGTCTCAACCGTGTGAATCTTAAAAATGTTAATAAATTAATGCCTTCAGAATTAAGCGGTGGAATGAAAAAACGTGTAGGGATAGCGCGTGCGATCGTGATGAACCCGCTCTATCTTTTTTGCGATGAACCTAATTCGGGTTTGGATCCACGGACTGCGATTGTGATTGATGAATTAATCAAAGAAATTACGAAGGAGTATGATATCCTCACCATCATCAATACACATGACATGAATTCTGTTCTGGATATGGGTGAAAATATTGTCTATCTCCATAAAGGAAAAAAATGGTGGGAAGGAACAAAAGCTGATATTTTTCATTCCGGAAATAAAGAATTTGATGACTTTATTTTTGCATCAAAAGTGATGAAGGAGTTAAGAGCGATTACGCCCTGAGGCTTCCCCTAACGATAATTAAGCTGCGAAGACGCAAAGTCGCAAAGAATTAAATATTTGATGAAAAGTCCATTATTTCTTAGTGTCTTAGTGCCTTTGCAGCCAATATATTATTTTTTGATATCCCGCTATTTTTTCTTCGAAACATTCGTAATCGCTGCCGGTATTCCGACAGAACAGCCGGCAGGATTGCGAATTTTTAATGTTTTGTAATCAAAATAAATTTCAAGACCATCGACATCAAATTCTGAAGACAACGCTTCTTTAGGAATCAGTGTAATCGGTTCGTCTGCTTTAACAATGACAACAGTAGGACAACCTGTAGCAGCATATTGATGAGAAACCTTTCCGAGTGTTGTTCCTCTTGGCACACCGACAAGTGCAGGATTAATCCCATTTTGTTTTGATTTGCATCCGAATGAAGATGCAGAAACAATTACCAAAAACAGAATTAAGTTTTTCATTAAATTATCTGACAACCACTTTTGAAACCCGTTGGAAATCGGTTGTTCCGATCCGAACGAGATAAATTCCCGGATTTAAGCCATCAATATTAATTGTCGTCTCAAAAGATTTATTATTTGGTTTAATATTCTTTTGAGAAACTAATTTGCCGGTCACATCATATAATTGAACACTATTTTCATCGTCCGAAGGAAGTTTGGATACTTTCACATCAATTATATTTCCAGCTATATATGTAGAAAGTTCGGCATTATTGACATTGACATCACTGATTCCTGTAGTACAAGGTGCAATTTGAAATGAATATATTCCCGTTGCAGAGCCACCGTTCGAATACATTCCGGTATGCCAGAAAGTATTTCCATCAACAGGATCAAGAGTTGTTTGAGAATAATCTCCGAACCGATTGCTACCGGTAATCTGACCGGTTCCTGTCATCGCGATTGTTTCGGTAAGCGACATTGTACCCAACGGATCGCTTGGAAGCCTACCGGTATAGGCAAGACAGACCGGAATTGAGGTAGAAGTTTTAGCATAACACAAAGCGATATCACCATTACAATCCATCGCGATACTTCCATTCCATCTGGTAGCTGCGTCGGGTGTGTAAGTACCTTCCTGGTAAAGTGACCACACACTTGTAGTTTGATCCTGTCGTAATTCAACCCATTTAATACTTCTCTGAGTTGTACTGATTTTCACCGCCCAATTTAATACAACTCTATTTGTTCCGATAAAGCTATTCCACTGAGCGCGGTACATACAGACTCCACCGAGACCATCTAATTTTTGAGTGCCGGGTTGTCTGACATCGTTCCAATTTGAA
>JAHEYM010000050.1 GCA_023251595.1 Bacteroidota bacterium | reverse complement strand
CACGCCGTATTTAAGTCCGGCGTACCTGAAATACAGATGGGTTGTGGGAATCGAGAGATCATTCTGAGACACTAATTTCACGAGTTTGATTACTATCTTTGCATAAACAATAATAAAATGAAAGCAAGCATTCTATTCATTTTACTCCTCCTAACAACATCGCAAGTCTCCTTTGCACAGGACGGAGTTAACGAAATCCTCTACCAAAAAGCATTAACAGCGCGCCAGGAGTATCGTTATCAGGACGGGCTAGCGCTTATGCAGATTGCGTTGAAAGCAGATTCGGAGAATGTAGATTATTTGGCACAGACAAGTTATTTTATGGCGCGGGTAGGGCAGCTGCAGGCGCTTGAAGATGCGAAAATGACCTATTATCATAAAGCGGAATATCTTGCCATTAAAGCCGTAAAATTAAATTCACAGAATGCGGAAGCCCATTATGCGTACGCACTGGCACTTGGTAGAATAAATGAAAATGCAAGCAGCAAACAAAAGATTTCGAATGCAAAAATAATGAGAACGGAGCTGGATGATTGTTTGAAATTAAACCCGGAGCACGATGGTGCATGGCATGTTTTAGGGAGATGGCATAAAACAATTGCCGGATTTAATGCCTTTGAGAAATTTGCTATCAACACATTATTTGGCGGCGTACCTGAAGGCGGATCTTATGATGCTGCTATTTTGAGTTTTCAAAATGCAATTAAATATCGTCCCGTTTATATGCTTCACTATTATGAGCTTGCTGACACATATTATATCCGCGACAACGAGGGCGACAAAGCGCTTGCAAAAGATGTGATTAAACAGGCATTAGCATTGCAGAATATTGCTCCTGACGATGCAGAGACGCGAATAAAATGCGAATTATTATTGAAAAAATTGCAGTAGAGACGTAAAACTTTACTTCACTGATTTTATGTTTATTATTTCACCCATTCAGCATACCAAAGTTCAAACATCATTAATTTCCAGATTCTTTGAAAATCAACATTGTCACCTTGTAAAAACTTGTTCACTAGTTTGGTAACTTCTTTGGGATTAAATATTCCTTCAAGCGAAATTTTTTCTTCCGAAAGTAAATCCAGCATCAGATTTTTTAGTTTATCCTGACACCATTTATCTACCGGAACTGTAAATCCTTTTTTCGGCCGGTCCATCAATTCGCGGGGAATATATTTATAGACAATCTCCTTCAAAACTCTTTTTCCGTTTAGTCCTTGTAATTTATATTCCGAAGGTAATTGTGCAGCCCACTCAATAATTCGATGATCAATCAACGGTTCGCGACCTTCGAGACTCACGCTCATCGTGGCACGATCCACTTTCTGAAGAATGTCATCGCACATATAGGATTTATAATCTGTACAAAGAATTTTACTCAAAACATCCACATTTTTATTAAAAAGATTGTTTTCATTGAAGGGAGTATTGTATGATGAAATAGTTATATATATAAGCTGTCTTATTTCTCTTTCAGTGAAGTCTTCTTTAATAATATGATATGCAGTAACAGGATCATTCGAATGCAGAATGAGACGAAGTTTTTCAAATCTGTCACCTCTAAGCAAATTAAAATCAGGCCGGGCGAAACCTATCCCTGACAATATCCAGTAAAATAAAGTTCGGAAAGGTTTTGGAATGGCTTCCAGTTTATGAATATATTTTAATGATTTCGGATAATTATAATAACCTGCAAATGCTTCATCACCACCATCAGCAGAGAGTGCAACGGTTACAGATTCTCTTGCTATCCGGCTAACTAAAATAGTAGGAATTGCCGAAGAGTCTGCAAAAGGTTCATCATAAATATGTCCCAACGAAGGAATAATTGCCATCGCTTCTTCCTCACGGCAATATTGTTCGTGATGTTCAGTACCAAGATGAGATGCGATTTTTTTTGCAAATGCAGCTTCATTTTGTGAATCATCTTCAAAGCCAATTGTGAATGTATTGATTTTTGATGTCGAATTGGTTTGAAGAATTGCTGCAACCGCAGAACTGTCAAAACCTCCGCTTAAAAATACACCTACCGGAACATCTGCTATCATTCTATACTGAAATGCGGAGACTAAAAGTTTTTCCGTTTCAGAACATGCATCTTCAAACGATATATTTAATGGTTTTTTATTATATGCTTCATGAACTGACCAGTAGCAATGTGTGGTGACTTCTCTGGAAATTAAATTAACTTCGAGCCGGTGACCCGGTTGCAATTTAGATGCACCTTTGTATATACAATGAGGTGCAGAAATATAGCCGTCCTGAAAATACACGCCGAGTGCATTAAAATCAATTACCTTAGTGAATCGGGGATGTTTGTGAAATGCTTTCAGTTCGGAACCGAATAAAAAAAGCTGATCACGCCAGTAATAATATAATGGTTTTACTCCGGCGCGGTCTCTTATCAGCGTTAAAATATTTTTATTTGCATCATATATTGCGACGGCGAACATTCCAATAAATTTGTTCACGCAATCAGATCCCCATTTTTCATAAGACCGAAGAAGTACTTCAGTATCAGAATCGGATTTAAATTTTATACCATCTTTTTCAAGCAAAACTTTTATTTCCCGATAATTATAAATTTCACCATTAAAAACGATACATAACGAATGATCGTCGTTATACATAGGTTGATGGCCGGCAGGAGAGAGGTCGATGATGGAAAGGCGTCGAAATCCCAGACCGATTTGCCCTTCAATATTGCCGAAATACTCTGTGCCCGAATCATCAGGTCCCCGATGCGAAAGACTATTTGTCATTGCAATCAAAGTACCAGGATCGGTGCTTGAATTAAAATCGATGTATCCGGTTATACCACACATATAAGGAATGACAAAACTAAACAAACGAATTGGAATTAATGTCTATTTTTGCAATCTGTAATTGAGATACTGATTCGATGATACCATACATTTCACCTAAAAGCAAAATCCCCCTGAAGAATGACGGGGTTGCTTTGATTTCTGAGCTCGGTGAAACTTTCCCTTTGCTCAATGGTATTGCACGTTTTGTTCCACGGAATAATTATGCAGATGCTTTTGGTTTGCAATGGAAGACACACGCTAAAGTTCAGCTTGATAGTTTCAATGGAACAAAAATTTCGCACGAAAGACTTGAACGATGTCTTGGCTTTAGAGTGGAAGAATTACGCGGGAAAACAGTTTTGGAAGTGGGCTGTGGGGCGGGCAGATTTACTGAAATACTTGTTACCTCAGGGGCATTGGTGCACTCCGTAGATTTGAGCGAAGCTGTTGAAGCAAACAAAGCAAATATTGGTGAAAAGGAAAATTACACGGTCGCACAAGCTGACGTATATAATCTTCCATTCCCGATTGAGAGCTTTGATCTGGTTATTTGCCTCGGAGTGATTCAGCATACACCAAACCCGGAGTTGACATTTCAGGCATTGTGGGCGATGGTGAAGTCGGGTGGATTGATGGTTGTGGATCACTATACCTATGATTGGATGTATATATTGAAGCCTTTATTTATTTTCAGATTTTTTCTGAGACGTATGAAACCCCAACGCTCAAAAAAAATTGTAGATAATTTGGTCAAGTTTTTCTTTCCCTCACAATGGAAATATAAAAACAATCCTTTTATGCGAATGCTTCTGAATAGATTTTCTCCCTGTTATACATATTTTAATACATTCCCTCAACTCAATAAAGAACAACATTATGAGCTTACACGACTCGATACGTATGATGGTTTGACTGATTATTACAAGCATCTTATCACTTTGGGGAGAATGAAAAATGTTCTCGAAAGTCTCCATCCTCTCAAATACGAATTATGGAAAGGCGGAAATGGAATCGAAGCGAGGGCATGGAAAAAATAATTTTTTAATCTGTTTAAATTGAAACAGAAAATCCTCGTTGTTACTCCTAAGTTATCCACGTTTCTAAAACGTGACATCAATATCCTTGAACAGGAATATGTGGTGAGAGTATTTGTATTCGGAACCAATAAATGGATGGCTCCCTTCCGGTTTATTTATCAATTATTTTATTTGCTTTATCAAATGTTATTCTGTAAATTGATTGTGATTCAGTTTGCCGGATTTCATTCATTCTTACCTGTTCTATTTGGTAAATGGTTTGGTTGGCAGACTCTTCTTATTGTTGCAGGAACTGATTGTGTATCGTTTCCCTCCATTTCTTATGGAAATTTCAATCGCAAATTACTTCGCAAATTTACAAAATGGTCGGAGAAGCTGGCAAAACATATTTCGCCAAAACATCAATCGCTTATTTTGTCGGAATATACATATACATCTGACGATTATCGCACACAGGGAATTAAAAAATTTATTCCGGAATTAAAAACGCCTTATACGGTTATTACAAATGGATATGATTCAAGTATCTTTGACCGTATTTCAGAAAAAAAACCACGTACTTTTCTGACAGTCGCCGGGGGATTTGGTATGCGATTTACATACGTTTTAAAAGGAATTGATTTGATCGTAGCTGTAGCTTCAATATTTGAGGATTGTATTTTTGAAATTGCGGGTGTTGAACCGGGAACCGAATTGCCACCAATGCCTCCTAACATAAGATTAATCACCCCATTAAATCAATCTCAATTGATAGAGAAATTCAGTTCTGCGACATATTATTTTCAATTATCAATGGCGGAAGGTTTTCCGAATGCGCTTTGTGAAGCAATGCTTTGTGAATGCGTGCCGATCGGATCGAATGTGTTCTCCATTCCGGAAATTATTGGTGATTCCGGTTTTATATTGGATCACCGAAATAAGGATGAATTGATTGAGCTTATTTTGAAAGCGCTTAAATCTGATACCGAAGTTCTTGGAAAGAAAGCCAGAGCAAGAATTATAGATAATTATTCGATTGAAAAAAGAAGCAAATTGTTACTAGAGCTAACAAAAAATTTGCTTCTGAAATAATACAATTTATTTTGCAGAAAAGGAAATCAGCTGCGAAGACACAAAGAAAACTTTGTGCCTTTGTGCCTTTGCAGCCAAACAAAAAACTGATTGTTATTTTGTGCTGTTTATTAAGGGGGTTAATTTCTATTTATCCAATAATTCAGAACACAGATTCTCCATACAAGAATTGCATTTTTATTATCCCCTTTTTTGAATTCTGAGATAACTTCACCAATAATTTTTTGATTCAGAAAATCGAGTTTAGAAAAATCAGCTTCAACGAGAAAACTTAAACAGCCGCGGAGCCATTTCACTTCACCCGGAGTAACAAAACCTTTCTTATCAGTTCTGTTCGCAATCTTTTCAGGAAGAAGATGTGATAACGATTTACGCAAAATATATTTAGTCTGTCCCTTATAGATTTTATCTTCATCCTGAAGGGAGAAAGCGTATTCAACCAAACGATGATCGAGAAAAGGAACGCGCGATTCAATTGAAAATGCCATTGAATTACGATCTTCATAATGCAATAATGTTGGTAAACTAGTAGTGAAAAGTAATTGCGCAAGAAAATTATTTAATCTTGAACCAGGATAAGGTTGGAGTGAAAAAGGAACATTCTGATTGTTCTGAAGAAAAGGCAAATAGCGCTGGAATTCCAGTTTGTATAATTTATCCTCAGAATAAAATGAAGTAAGAAAACTTTTCATTAATATATCGAGCGATTTTCCTGAACCGAAATGTTGTTGATGCCGATGATAATTCCATGCAACCGTTGCAGCACCTAATTTTCCTTTTCCGATCAAACCGCCGATTAAACGATAAAATGAATGCATATATCCGGCAAGAAATTCATCTGAACCTTGTCCATCCAATAATACTTTTATTTTATTGGAAGCAGCCAATTGCATGACAAAATATTGTGATAGGGCAGAGGAAGTACTAACAGGAACGTCGGCGGCAGTAATCATTTTATCAAATCCTTCACGAATATCGTCATCAGAAGGTGTGAAGTAATGAGGATCGAGTGACGGATATTTGTTTAGCACTTCTGTTACGAATGGTCTTTCATCCACTTCATCTTTACCCGGATAATATATTGTAAAGGTTTTGAATTTTGAATTTGGATATTTTTTTCCGATAACAGAAGCGATTGCTGAACTATCCAATCCACCACTCAGACAACCACCTACTTCCACATCTGCACGCATGTGTTGAGAAATACTCTGTATGAATAAATCGTGAAAGGTTTGACTCTTTTCTTCGAGCGAAAAATTATTTGATGAAACAGTGTCGAGTGTCCAATATTTGGTAATACTGACTTTCCCATTCTTAAAAATAAGATTTGAAGCAGCGGGAAGATTTTTCAGACTTTCGAACCATGTTTCATCCTCATAAACCAACCATCCTAATTGTAAGCCCCGGGCAACTTGCCCGTAATTTAAATTCTTAGAGAATTGATTGCTCTTTTTGAGTGCTTTATATTCTGAACCAAAATAAAATTTATTGCCGTTATGTAAATAATAAAATGGTTTAATTCCAAATCGATCGCGGGAGCAAAAAAGCGCTGAATTGCGTGTATCCCAGAGTGCAAAGGCCCACATCCCCATGAATTCCTTCACACAATCGGTACCCCACTCCATATAAGAAGCAAGAATTACTTCTGTGTCGGAAGTGGTGTGAAAATGATAACCCTTTTTGAGAAGCTTATCTTTGATTTCAAGATAATTATATATTTCACCATTATACGTAATAACCAATTCGTCACGAATCATTGGCTGATTCGCTTCTTCCGATAAATCTATAATGGAAAGTCGGTTTTGTCCAAGAGCCACTGCGTCATTGTACCATGCTCCGCGGGCATCCGGTCCACGGTGGGAGATGGCTTCCAACATATCCGACAGGATTTTCTCGCGCGAATCGGTATTTAAATCAGAATCATAAAAACCGGCTATACCACACATAGAATCAGGACAATTTAATTCGCAACAACCAATTCATTCATTAAGGAAGATAGTTTTCCCGTTAAAGTTTCTCTCGAATAATTTTCAATTTCTTTTGAATTCACTCTCAATGATCCCTGAATAAAGGACGAGAAATACTTTTTGAGCCACTCTGTCATTTTATTTTCATCCTTGAAGTCAACGGTTACTCCACTTTCTGTTTCCTGAATAATATTGGCGGCATCACCATAAGTTGGACCGATACACAAAATCGGACGTTTTGCTGCAAGATATTCAAATAATTTTCCGGTCAGAATACCCTTTGCGTTATGGGTATTATTCACTATTAGTAATAAAAGTTGTGATTGCTGTTGAACTTTTGTTACCTCATTGTGCGGGAGATAATCTACTTGATTTACAAATTTAGTTAATTTATATTTGTCGATTGATTCCCAAACTGAATGATCAATTTTTCCGACTAATTTAATTTCAAGAGCGTTTGCAAATTCAAATGATTGATCACGAAATATAGAAATAACTTTCCAAAACATTTCAGGATTCCTTGTGCGAACCATAGTTCCAATATGTGCTATACTGAATTTTTTATCCAAAGTGATGTTGGCTTTGATAATATCATCTTCATCATAACCATTGGTAATGACGTGAAATTTATCAAAGGATTTTTTTTCTGACGAATTCAAACCGATTGTAAATAACTCCTGAAATTCTTTTTTCATGGTTTCACCTATCACTAAAACCCTATCCGCCTTTTGAAGAACTTCCATCTCGAGACGATGATGTTTACGATCGGCACTCTCAGACAACATTAAATCTTTGTAATAATCTATATGTGTCCAGGGGTCACGAAAATCTGCAATCCAGGGAAGATTGAGTTTTTCTCTTAACCCTAACGCAATAAGATGCATTGAGTGTGGTGGTCCGCTCGAGATAATGACATCTACAGGTTTCGTTTTCAAATAATTTGTCAGATAACGTATTGATGGATTTATCCAGAACTTTCGGGCATCCGGAATAAAGAGGTTGCCACGAATCCATACAGATATTTTCTGCAGTAAAGATGGTTTTTTCTTTTCGGTGAGAAAGCCGGTATTGATTTTCTCATTCGATTTTTGACCAACAAATTTTTTATATAAATTATAGGGTTCCCAAATTTTTGTTTTAATAATTTCAACTCCTTCCGGAATATCTTTCATAAGAGAAGGATCTTCAACAGGAATTTCCCCGTTTTCAGGTGTATATATAACCGGTTCCCAACCAAATTTCCGGAGATATTTCACGAACTTCAACCAGCGTTGCACGCCTGCTCCTCCTCCGGGAGGCCAGTAATAAGTAATTATGAGGACTTTTTTCAAGCCTTTGCTGACTTGGATTTCTCCTCCCCTTTTTGGGAGATTGGGAGGGGCGTTGAGGTCGGGTGGGGTGAAAGTTTTCCTTTCCCTGCTTTCCAGAAAATTCCTCCCACAAATCCGAGAAGCAGAACCGAACAGACGAGTGAAATTCTCTCACCTGTCGCATAAACGGTTGGTTCGAATTTGAACTCAACTTTATGGTTACCCGCCGGAACCTTCATTCCACGTAGTACATAATTTGTTCTGAAATGTGGCGTTAATTTACCATCTATATATGCATTCCAACCTTTTTCGAAATATATTTCAGAGAAGACGACTATTCTTTCGCTGGCTGATCCATACTGATAGACCAGATCATTAGCTTTATAACTATTTAATTTAATACTGTCTGTGGTCGAACTGGTTTCTGCAACATTTCCGATCTGATCTTTAAATCGTTGATCAACGATTGCAGTAGTAGATGGATTAAAATCAAAACATGCCTGTAATTCGGAATCTGCATTTGCGACCCATTTCACTTCTTTAACAAACCAGGCATTCCCTAGAGCATTGCGGTTTGGTAAGGGTGGAGCATCGGGATTATATATAAGATATTTAGCATTTAGCATATTAAGACAGCTTGCATTTTTCAACGCAAGATTTAGAATAGAATCTTTATGTGAATTAAATCCATCAATGATACCACTTAATTCATTTGATAATGGTTCATCAATTAATTCCTGGCTACGTTTGAGTTTAGCGCCATGATAACCTCCAATCGATTTATGAAAGTATGATGTACGGGCATCATTAAATGGATCTTTGAGGTTAAGTACCCTATAGTCAAGAGAACGATCTTTATGAATGTCTATATCTGCAGTGCTCTCCTGATAGGGTGCATCGGTTTTTCCTTTGGGTGCAAAATCTTCGCCATTCAAATATCGTTGATCAACAGCCACCATATCAATCAAAACAAAAACAGTCATCCCGATAAGCGCATAATTAGCGTTAAATTTATACTTCTGCCACAAGAAAATAATTAATGCGGAAAGAAGAATAAAAGCAAAACTTCTCCATGCATCGGAAGAAAGAATCTTTTTTCTGGCAGTTTCAAGACTTGATGTAGCATCTGAAATTGTTTTATCATCCAACTTTTGTTTTTTCAGTTCACCCACAAGTTGCGTATATTCACTGACCTTTTCAACTTTACCATTTTTCACTACATCTACATTCTTATATACATCCGCAAATGTGGTTGGGGCTATTGCAAGAATAAATGTGAGACCCAGCGAAACTCCTGTCGCGATGAAGAATTGTTTTCTTTTATGTTTGAAAAAATCCCCATTCTGCAAAATTCGTTGAAGGGCCAGCATGGCAAGAAGAGGCATTGTAAATTCCGCTATCACAAGTGTCATGGTGACAGATCGGAATTTATTATATCCGGGAATGTGATAGAAAATCCAATCATTAAATCCTGGAAAATTTTTCCCCCAGGAAAGAACAACAGAAATGATAGTTGCAGCTAAAAGCCACCAACGTTCCGGACCATCGAGCAATAAAAATCCCAAAAGAAAAAGGAAACAAATTATTGCCCCTACATATACCGGACCGGAAGTGAATTTCTGATCTCCCCAATATTGAGGAAATCCACCAACCCAACCACGGAATGTATTTGGGACAGCCTCGAGAGCCGATTTATCTTCTTTGATAGCAATACTGCTACTGCCACCTTTGTAATTCGGAACGAGAAGAGTAAAGGATTCATCAACGCCATAACTCCAATCAAATGCATATCCGACGGGCAGTCCTGTCGATTCCTGTTTGCTTGACAATTCGGAAGGACCACGGGTTGTATATTTTCCATATTCGGAAGTAGCCCACAAACTTGTGATACTGCAACCAAGTGCAATTAATCCACCCACCGCCAATAAACCTGAAGATTTTAAAAATGCACCCCATTGTTTCGAAATAAATGTTCTATACAATTCAGCGATGCCGAGACAAAGCATTATAATCATTAAATAATAGGTGATCTGAACATGATTCGCATTTAATTCAAGGGCGAATGCCAGCGCAAAAACCGCTGCACCAAGCCAGGGATTTCGTCGGTAGGTAAGTACAACCCCTGCAATAACAGGAGCCATATAGCCAATTGCGACAGCCTGGGAATTATGCCCGACGGCAATAATGATGAAAAAGAAAGATGAAAATGCAAATGCAACAGAACCGAGAAATGCAATTCGTTTGTCGATTTTCATCGTGATGAGCATGAAATAAAATCCGATGAGATATAAAAATACGAGATTGGCGGGCATCGGGAGAAAAAGAATGACTTTATCTATATATTGAATCAGATTGGCTGGATAAACCACTGAAATCTGATACGCAGGCATACCACCAAACATGGAATTAGTCCATAATGGTTCTGATCCTTCAGTTTTTCTGAAATCGGAAATTTCTTTCGACATCCCCTGCCAGTGATCCACATCCATTTGTCGAAGCACTTTCCCCTCCAGCAGCGGAGAAAAATAAATCATGATGATGGCAATGAATAATAACAGAACCACGCCGTGGCCTATTAAATCTTTTTTCAGGGTTTGGTTCATTATATAAGTTGTCAGTTGTCAGTTGTCAGTTGTCAGTTGTCAGTTGTCAGTTGTCGTCGGTAAGTCGTGAGTTATAAGTTGTAAGTATTTATTATTCATCATCCTATTCTTTCATTCTTTCACTCTTTCACTATTTCACTTCCTCATAATCGGTATATTCACCGTCGTCGTGTTTTTTATTTTTTGATTTATCTGAAGAAGAATAATCTATTTTGACTTTACCCTCTTCGGCTTTTGCGCGTCGTTTTTCTTCCTCCTGAAATTTTCGCATATATGCTTCGCGATCTTTCATCGACTGATTTGTAACAATAAATATACTCCCTTTAATAAGGCGGATTATAAAGATAACCCCGAGTATAATTAATAGATATCTGAACATTAGTTTACCGACTTAAATACATCGATTTTTCTTTCACCAAATGTCTGAAGTATGGATCATTTAAATCTTTGATAAAACGGATCGCTTCTCCGGTTGATTTCATTTCAGGACCAAGTTCTTTATTGACGTTTGGAAATTTATCAAAAGAAAATACCGGTTCTTTAATCGCGAATCCTTCCAATTTTGGTTCAACATTAAAGTCTTTAATTTTCTTCACCCCAAGCATGACTTTTGTTGCGATATTCACATAAGGCACCTGATGTGCTTTGGCAATAAAAGGTACAGTTCGCGATCCACGAGGATTAGCCTCAATCACATATACTTTATCTTTTTTGATTGCAAATTGTATATTTAATAATCCGCGAATATCAAGTGCTTTTGCAATTTTTTTCGAATACTCTATCATTTTATCCTGAACTTCATCCGTCAGACTAAATGCGGGGAGCATGGCAAATGAATCGCCCGAGTGAATTCCCGCCGGTTCAATGTGTTCCATTAAACCAACGATTAAGACATCTTCACCATCAGCAATTGCATCAATTTCTGCTTCTTCGGCACGATCGAGAAAATGGTCAATTAACACACGATTTCCGGGAAGATTTTTTAATAATTTAATTACTGCTGCCTCAAGTTCCGTATCATTAATTACGATACTCATTCCTTGTCCCCCAAGAACATAAGAAGGGCGAACCAACACCGGATATCCGACATCTTTTACGACCACCAATGCCTCTTCAGCCGTCTCCGCAACACCATATCGCGGATAAGGAATATCGAGACTTTTTAATAAATCGGAAAACAATCCGCGGTCTTCGGCAATATCCATCGATTCGAAAGAAGTACCTAATAATTTAATTCCTTTTTTATGTAATTTCTCAGATAATTTAAGCGCAGTTTGACCACCGAGCTGAACGATTACACCTTCGGGTTTTTCGTTGTCAATAATTTCAAAAAGATGTTCCCAAAAAACCGGTTCAAAATATAATTTATCTGCAATATCAAAATCTGTAGAAACGGTTTCGGGATTACAATTAATCATGATGGCTTCGTAACCCGATTCTTTTGCGGCAAGAATTCCGTGGACGCAACAATAATCGAATTCAATACCTTGTCCGATGCGATTCGGACCTGATCCCAACACAATAACTTTTTTCTTTTTTGAATAAACGGATTCATTTTCGGAATGAGATTTTTCATTTACCGAATCTTCCATATTATTTTCAAAAGTAGAATAATAATATGGAGTACCTGCTGCAAATTCTGCGGCACAGGTATCCACCATTTTATATACGCGACGAATTCCTAATTCCTGTCGGCGGTCATAAACTTCTTCTTCGGTTACATCGTGAAGCACATGGGCGATTTGCGTATCTGAATATCCATTTTGTTTTAATTCAAAAAGAAATTCGCGCGAAATAGTTTTCAAATCCATCTTGCGTAATTTTTTTTCGAATTCTACAAGCGTTTGAATTTGATTTAAAAACCATTTATCAATTTTAGTTAAATTATATATAGATTGAATCGGAACGCCCAGTGCCATCGCATCTTTTATATGAAATAAACGATCCCATGATGGATGCTCGAGACTGTGAATTATATCATCTGTTTTTCTCCAATCTTTTCCATCGGCACCGAGTCCGGAGCGATTTATTTCAAGCGATTGACAAGCCTTTTGGAGCGCCTCGATAAAACTTCTGCCTATTGCCATTACTTCACCAACCGATTTCATTTGCAAGCCAAGCGAGCGATCACAACCCGGAAATTTATCGAAATTCCAACGGGGAACTTTCACGATTACATAATCAATTGCAGGTTCAAAAAATGCAGAAGTCGATTTTGTTATTTGATTTTTTAATTCATCCAAATGATAACCAATCGCAAGTTTTGCGGCAATTTTCGCAATCGGATAACCGGTAGCTTTTGATGCGAGTGCAGATGAACGCGATACACGTGGATTAATTTCCACCGCAATAATTTCATCGGTTTCAGGATGTGTTGCGAATTGAACATTACATCCACCCGAAAAATTTCCGATCGAACGCATCATCCGAATAGCAAGATCTCGCATTTCCTGATAACATGTGTCCGACAAAGTCATAGCAGGAGCAACTGTCACCGAATCGCCTGTGTGGATTCCCATTGGATCCATATTTTCGATGGAGCAAATAATAATTACATTATCAGCAGCATCACGCAAAAGTTCAAGTTCAAATTCTTTCCAACCAACTACTGCACGTTCAATCAAAACTTCGTGAATTGGAGAAGCATGAAGTCCGCGATTCAGCGCATCTTCAAATTCATCTTTTGTGTGAACAAAACTTCCACCTGTTCCGCCGAGTGTATATGACGGACGAATAACGAGCGGAAAACCAAGATCCTGTGCGATTTCCTTTCCTTCGAGAAACGAATTCGCGACTTTGGAAGGAGCCACTTTCACGCCGATATCGATCATCAGTTTGCGAAAAGTTTCTCGATTTTCGGTTGTTTCGATCGCTTGAATGTCGACACCGATGAGCCGGACACCATATTTTTTCCAGATCCCCATCTCCTCCGCTTCCTTGCAAAGATTGAGTGCGGTCTGTCCGCCCATCGTTGGTAAAACTGCATCAATTTTCCGTTCTTCCAGAATTTTGATGAGCGAAT
>JAHEYM010000391.1 GCA_023251595.1 Bacteroidota bacterium | reverse complement strand
CAGGCAAGGATCAACCCATTTATGTTTGACGGATTGCTTGGTTTTCCCATAGGCATTGCCGGTGATAATTGTCCGGTTAATCGCAGATAGATTTCACTTGCAGTTGGATTTGCAACATTTACCAGAGCCTTATCACCCATCAGTGATGTATACGCTTTATCAGCTTCCAGATCCGGTGATTTTGCACCTGAAACATGACAACCACTAAGTGCGCAATTTTTTGTGAAGATCGGAACCAGGTCTTTGCTGAAAGAAACAATTCTTACAACAGCAGGTTCATCCTTTATGATGACAGTCACATCTTTTGCACATCCGGTAATAAATAAGATACTGATCGCAAAAATCGGTATTAATATATTTTTATTCATAATCGTACAGTTTAAAAGGTTTAATATTATATTGAGTGAAG
The DNA here is from genome assembly GCA_023251595.1 of Bacteroidota bacterium. Classification (GTDB taxonomy): domain Bacteria; phylum Bacteroidota; class Bacteroidia; order AKYH767-A; family JABDAW01; genus JAHEYM01. The sequence goes on along the minus strand of JAHEYM010000391.1, from coordinate 3,445 downwards.
GGATGTGGTATAAGATAAAGATTATTATTTCTTATACCACATTCCACAACCTTAATTACTGTAAGAAATGTAAGCGAAGACCAGCAACAATTGCATGTTCGTTATCAGCTCTGTTAAACATAACACCAATTCCAAATGGTTGATCTTCGAGACTGCTGAAATCAACATCCTGATTCAGAACATCTGCAGTATGCAGTGCGCGTTTCATCAATAATTTGTATCCCGTACCTGTGAAGAATGCATTTGCAGTTACATCACCCTGACTGCCCGTATATACTCCAACAATACTTCCGGGTACACAACTGGAACCCAGTGTCATGCTTGCACCCGTGCCGATTGTTTTATAACTTGTTCCAACACTCGGATCAATTGTTCCGATAACTGCGCCACCACGTGTAGCGGAGTATGAAAGAACGCCCATGGAATCGACAGCGCATACATATACACATGAACCATTTGTAGTATCAACAACCATGATGGCACCATTTATATAGGTTCCATTTGTTCTGATCCACATCGGAACATTTTCTTTTGTAGTTAATCCTGTGATTGTCAGGGATTGTTTGTTGCTAACACCACCATCTGTTGGAGCTAACTTAGCATCGTTATGAACCTCGTTTGTATTGATGGCACCATTTCCCCAATCTAAATATACATCATTTCCCTGATTGGTATTCAGAACCTGGACCATACGGCATCTCCATGCATCCAATTTTTCGTTTGGTCCGTTCGTATACATAACACCTCCTGAAACACGCACCGTTGATATAGTACCGGTAACGGTATCAAGTTTTTGAACCGGTGTATTTACATGGCAAGCTGCATAGCAACTTTGGCTGTTAAATCCGTAGCATGAATTATTAACATTAAACATAATTGCGAATTGATCCTGAACAAATGGAGGACTTAATTCTACTCCATTTAAATCCCAAACCGGGGCTGCACCCATTTGTGCCCATTTATGTGTGGTAGGATTAAAATACCATGGCGAAGAAACAGGAGGATTACTTTCGCAATTCCATTCAGCAAGTAAATAAAGATTACTTGCGTCATACATTGCTCTTAATGTAACGTCGGTTGCATTTCCAAGATAACCTTCGAATGTATTATTTCCAAGATCAGGAACAACAGCGTGAACCGTTAATTTTGTTGCCTGATCCCAGATTGATTCGAGATTGCCATTCCAGGCTGCACCGCCAATTGGATTTAATGTTGGACCCGATGTCACGTGTAAAGCCATTAAAGTATCACCTTGGAGGATGATGTTTTGTGTACTGTCTGTTTTAGTCAGATCGAGCACACCGTTGTGCTTCGTACAATTTGATAAACTCATAGCTATCGCAGCGATCGATAGAACTGCAAGTAAATGTTGTGTTAATTTTTTCATGATATATTTTTTTAAATGATAAAGATTTATATTTAATTTATAATATTATTTTTCTCCCGCTTGGCATATTTTACTCAGCCTTTTTCCCAAGTTCTCTTATATAAGTTACGATCATCCATCTTTGTTCTTCAGTAAGTTCACTTTTAAAACTTGGCATTGGTTTATTCCCTTCGGCAATTTTCCAGAAGATGGCACCGTCAGTTTGAGTTCGGAATGCAGCAGCAGTTAAATCACCCGGGGTTTTATCCAATTCTTCAGCTTTAGGACCATCGCCTCTACCCCTTTTCCCATGACAGTTTGCACATGAAGTTGCAAACAAATCTTTGCCCGCAGCGATAACTGTTTCATCCACGCCATAAGGATTGCTCATATTATCAGCATTTGGGGGCGCTGCCCAGGTACTTGCAGGGGGCTGTGAGTAACCAACCAAAGGGAACATCATCATACATCCTCCGATAATAATATCAGAGAGTGACACTTTTAATAATTTAAAGATTTGTAGTTTCATTTTATTGTTTTTTATTAGTTTGTTTGGATCATTAATTGTTTTATTTTAATTGATTTATTTTTTCAGGCAGGAACTTTTTTAATTCCTGCTTTTTTGATTTTGGAAGTGACATAGAACACATAACTATATGTACACCATACTCCACCAATCAAAAATACAAAGGTTAGAATCAGTGGAATCGGGGCTCTTGGAGACCATAGTGCTCTAGGAAAAACAACGGATTCCATCACGAGTGGTACTCCGACTTTCATTACAGAACTTGTTTCGACAGAGCCGTAATCATCATCATCTTCAATTTTAGCTATCACTGTAATATTTCCAACACTATCGCCATTGAAACCTTTTTTTGGAAGAATCATTGAAGTTTCTCCTTTTGCATCTGTTTTAGCATTTCCTAAAGTGCTTTTTACGGGTAGTTGTCCAAAAAGACGTTGTACATAAAAGTGAACTTCAACACCTTTAATTGCAGAATCTGCTGTATTCAAAACTTTCGCTGTAAACATCTTTACAGAATCCTTTTGAACAAATCCCAACTGTATATGTACAGGACCTTTTACTTTTACAACTTTTTCCGCTCCGAATGATAAACCGGAATTCAGAGAGAACAGGAATATCAGGCACAGTGCGGCTATTTTCACTGTTGATTTACTCTTGTGTAAGGATAACATAAACATTTTCTTTAATATTATATTTAGCGTTTTCATATATTTCTTTTTTCGGATTTGATAATTATTGCTGAGGTAACGGATTTGTTCGAATTCCCGGACCTGTATCGGGTATCGGGCGACCATTTCCGGTTCCTTTTACAACGATCACTTCATTTTCATCTTCTTCTATCTGCGGATCTTCCTCGTGAACGATTACCTTTCCTCTCAGACTGTCGGCAACGATCATTCCTTCTCTGTATTCCCAAACACAAATAATCGGAACGATACGTGAGAATAAAATATATACTAATATAAAACCGGCAAGAGAACCAACGATGATAGACCATTCAATCCAGGAAGGAAAATAATGAGACCATTCTACGGGTACATCCTGAATCGGTGTAAACGGATGTTGCATCGCGGGAATTACGATCAGATATCTTTTTATCCAGGCTCCGATCACATTCAGAAATGCAACGATCAGAAGTTGCGGCATTTTTTTGCCCCAGGGGAAAATCAATATCACAATAGGGACAAACACACTTCCGATTTGCAATGCCCAATAAAGTGGTGCATAACTTCCATAGAAAAGATCATCCAATAAACGACTTTCGGGTGTAGCCATTTTATATGCAGGAACCCAATATTCATTTATATTAAAATATGCATAAATTAAAACGAATGCGAAGAGAATTTGTCCGAGACGTTTGAAGATATGATCTGTTATATATGCTTCGAGGTGATACGCTTTACGAAATGCCCATGTCGCGATAACCAATGCTGACGTGCCTGACATAATTGCACCCACCACGAAATAAGGTCCGAAAATCGTTGAATGCCAGCCCGGGCGAAGGGTTGTTGCGAATATCCAGGATACGACAGTATGCACAGAAACCGCAATTG
>JAHEYM010000390.1 GCA_023251595.1 Bacteroidota bacterium | reverse complement strand
AAAAAAACTTATTACCCAGGAGTTGGCGGATGATACCAAATATGAGTTAAGTGCCCCCGTATTGTTTATCGGTCCGACGTTATGGAGAAGGTATCAAAAAATCGACTCGGTAAACAACATAAAAAACGGTGACGTGACCTATATTGTGGATGAAAAAAAATTGCCCGGTAAAATGACGCAGGATATAAAAGATACAAAAATTGTGTGGGATGAATTCAGAAAAGAGATTAAAGGAAATGAATTCAAATTACGTAAAGCTTCACCCATCGAATTACAATATTTTTGGGCAATGATTTCTTTCGATATCGAAGAACCACTTGTCATTCTTGAAACAAAAGATCATTATTATATTCTCAATATTTCTCCAAAAACTCTGAAATTGTCATGGATTGATGAAGTACCCGCGGTTTTAGAGAAACGATAGGATTTCATTTTTATGCCTAACCCACTCCATGCCCCTCTTCTCCTTCTCCCGCAAACCAAAAGAAACAAAGTTTCAGATCGATGATTCTGATCGGGAAAATGTTATAAAGAAAGTTAAATCGGTTATTTCTTATTTGGGTTTTCCTAAACCGGGAGCAGAGCAGTATTTGTTTGATGCTACAAACTTCTCCCAAACATTCTCTTCCGGAAAAATCAGCATCGAACACCTGATTGCCGATTTAACTGTTCTCTACTCTTTGTCGTGTGTTCAGATAAGTTATGAGCTTATCGAGGATGTAAGAGACATCGAAAATATGCCTAGAGGAATTCAGGGAAAAGCTTTCGATTCGGAGACGCAAATTATTGATAATGGGTATAGAATTTTTCTCGCGAAAAGTCTGGAGAAACAGCCAGATCACTTAGTTTATTGTCTTGTGAATGAATTTGCTGCGATACGTTTACTCGAGACTAAAATGTTTACGGATATGGGTGGTTACCCACAACTGGTTTACCACACTGCTATCTATTTCGGATTTGGGTTGGTATTGAATATGAATTTAATGGAGTCTTTCATTTCAAGCGATTCAATGTGGGTGCGCACATGGAAACATATACCACCGCTTTCGATAGAATCAATCGCGTTTTCTCTGGCGATATATGCTCATCTGACCGGAAACAATGATCCGGATTGGGGGAAAAGTCTGCCAAACGAATTAAAAGTCCTTTTTGAAAAAGCTTGCATATATTTGACAAACCCATCGGTATTTGAATACAATAAAAGCAAATTGGAGTTTAATCATCAAATCAGATTGGCAATAGGTCAATATAAAAGAAATAATTTTGAAGCTGCACTTGAAATATTGAGAAGTATTGAAATTATTGAACTGGATGAGAAAGAATCGCTCACACTATATAATTATCTGGGCTATTATTCAACCAGAAACTGCGATCTCGAAGAAAGTATAAGCTATTATCGGAAGGTTATTGAAATAAATCTGAACTATCAATTTGCCTGCGATAATTTGGGTTATGCTTTAATTCGTCTCGGAAAATTGGACGAGGGAAAAGAGTTTGTTGAAATGTCTATGCGAATCGGCAACAACAATAATGCATATTCTTATCGAAATCTTGCACTTTATCATCATAAAAAAGGTAATATTGCAGAGGCAAAAGAGAATTTTGAATCAGCATTTCGAGAAATGAAAGATTCTGTTGATCTGTTGGAATATCATTATGGAGATTTTTTACTGGATATCGGCGAAAGAGAAAAAGGGCTCGAATTTATAAAAAAAGCTGTGGAGAAAGGCGAACCGGAAGCTGTTTTCTATGAAAGTGAAATGCGGTGAGGATAGGTTTCGTTTTCATTCAATTTTCTATATTTATAGTTAATCATTGCTTTCCGCTGGTTGCTATTCGGCATGTGAGCTTTTTTACAAAATGGTTTACCCTTGACGGACGCGGAAAATTGTGGGGCGTCCCTCACCCGGGATTCCATCCTCGTTCCTCGGATTTCATCCCGGGCTATTCATGTTGGGGGTGACTAAAAAGTCAAATAGTTGATAATTTGTGGATAAAAAAACTATTCATCTTCTCATGTTATCAGCTATTGGATTAGTTTTGTTTTACCAAAGAAAAAACATGAGTAAACGTACCAATAAAGTAGTCTTCAAACCTTACGCACCCGCGCAAATTCAATTACTTCCTCCAAGTTTAGATGAATTGATTTCTCCAACACATCTTGTTCGTGTTGTAAACGAAGTAGTTGATCAGATGGATCTTCGACAACTCATCGCGGATAATTATGAAGGTGGTGGAACAAGTTCTTATCATCCTTCTATGATGGTAAAGGTAATTTTGTATTCTTATGCGATGAAAATTTATACTGGACGTAAGATTGCGAAAGCCCTTCGTCAGGATGTGACCTTTATGTGGATAGCAGCCTCTAATCGTCCTGATTTTCGAACCATAAACGGTTTTCGTACAGGGATTCTTAAAGATACCATTGAATCTTTGTTTAGTAAATTGGTGCAATTCCTAATAGAGCAAGGGTACGTGACGATGGAAAATTATTTTTGTGACGGAACAACGATCGCTGCAGATGGAAACAAAAATAAAATCGTTTGGAATAAGAGTACTCATCGCTATAAACAATTAGCGGAAGAAAAATGCAAAGAATTGTTCAATCAGATCGATCAATTAAATACAGAGGAACAAAAAGCTTACGGGGACAAAGATCTAGAAGAACTTGGTGATAAAGGAATTGATAAAAAATCGATTCGAGATCAGGTAAATAAATTAAATGAAACCATCGAACAAACTGAGGATAAAAGAAAGCTCCGCAAGGCGAATAGTTTGAAAAAAAAACTTGAGGAACAAGAGATAAAGATTAATAAATATCAGCGCCGAATCGAGACAGCTGATGGTCGCAGCGGGTACAACCGAACGGATACAGACGCATCGGCCATGTATATGAAAAATGAAGAAATTCTTCCTGCTTATAATATATTAGCAGGTAGTGAAAATCAATTCATCACAGGTTTCAGCATTCATCAAAACCCCAATGATGGTACCTGTTTCAAACAACATATAGAAGAACTCGGAAAAACGGCACCTTTTTTACCAGAATCAATTACTGCCGACAGTATATTCGGAACAGAAGAAAATTACGAGTTATTAGAGAATAAAAAAATCGGCAATTATCTAAAATTTAAATCATTCCACAGTGAACAGAAAAGAGGAAATGTTAAAGATAAATTTCATAAGGACAGATTTATTTATGATGAAGAATCTGATACCTATACTTGTCCCAATGAACAAAAACTTACCTATCAATCGAGCAGAATCATAACATATAAAAAGACCAAATATATCTCTGAGTTAAAAACGTACAAATGCGCGAACTGCGCCGGGTGTCCATTTGCAGCTCAATGCATTAAATCAAATGAAATATATAGAATTATAGAAACGAATGAAAAGTTGGAGAAATATAAAAACCAAGCACGCAGTAATCTCAATAGTGAAGAAGGAATTAATCGTCGAAAACGACGTGGATGTGAAATAGAATCCTGTTGGGGTGATATCAAACAGAATATGAACTTCAGGCGCTTTCATGTTCGCGGAAAACAAAAGGTGAAGACGGAGTTTGGAATTATAGCCCTGGCTCATAATCTCAGGAAAATCCACTTAGAAAGAACAAAAAACGTTGCATAGAACCAAAATGAGCCGTTTTAAACGAACTTTTACTCCTATAATACCCAATAGCAGATTAGAAAAAAACAATGCCCTTGGATCAAATTAAAAAATATAGCGAACCACTCACCTTATCACCCTCAACTATTTGACTTTTTAGTCACCCCCTTTAGACTCTTGTATTCGTATGAGGAGAATAAAAATCTCCCCCTCTGGAGGGGGCGGGGGGAGGAAGTTCAGAATCTAAA
>JAHEYM010000389.1 GCA_023251595.1 Bacteroidota bacterium | reverse complement strand
ATATAGATGTGAATAATATAAATCTTATGCAAAGTTGTGTAACAAATTCAATTCGGTTAGTACGCACCTTTGTATCAGAATATTCATAATTCACTAAAAATAAATATCATGAAAAAATTAACAATTTGTTTAATGGCGGCATGCCTGTCATTAACCTTTTATCCAACACAATCGAGTGCGGTAGCTACAGTAAGTTCAACCTCATCAAGTTCAAAATCAACAGAATCCACTGAAGCGAGAGCTTTGTTATTCAGATTAACCGAAATTAAGTCGATGGACAAATCAAATTTGACCCCAGCCGACAAAAAAAGTTTACGGAATGAAGTGCTTTCAATTAAAGAAAGACTCAGTACATTGGATGGTGGAATCTATCTTTCAGTCGGTGCAGTCATCATTATTCTGTTGCTTCTTATCATTTTATTATAATTAATATAAAACAAATACAATGGGAAATTTACTCTATGCCGTCGCAGTAATACTGGTGATTTTATGGGCAATCGGATTCTTGGCATACAACGCAGGAGGGTTGATACACATACTTCTTGTGATTGCTCTGATTGCGGTTATATTACGTGTTATCAGTGGTCAAAAAGTCGCATAAATAATTAAAAACAACAAACCAATGAAAAAGTTAATTATTACATCTCTTCTCCTTCTTACCATAGCAGGTTCCCGGAGTTTCGCACAAGAGAGTTCAGAATCTTATGGTAATACGTTAAACATTGGATTGGGAATCGGTTACTACGGATATGTAGGACATTCTATGCCCGTGATTCATGCAGATCTTGAATTAAATGTCGCAAGGAATTTTACACTCGCCCCATTTATCACAGTGTATTCATATAGTAATGATTATTACTGGGGAAATAAAAATTATCCATATAGATATTATACTTATCATGAAACCGTAATTCCAATCGGCGTAAAGGGAACATATTATTTTGATCAATTTCTTAACGCAGGATCAAAATGGGATTTTTATCTCGCTGCTTCATTGGGATTTGCAATCCATAGTACTTCCTGGGAAAGCGGTTATTACGGGGAGACTGTTGTTGAACACAGTAATAGCGGACTATATCTCGATGGTCATATCGGAACAGAATATCACTTAAGCGAGAAAATAGGAATATTCCTCGATCTTTCAACCGGCGTCTCAACCGTTGGTCTTGCCTTACACTTGTAAATAATAAATAATTATAAATTATTCACCATTCTTAAAAACCCAACTTATATGAACTATCTCGAAATGGGAAACGGCAACCCAACCATAAACCCGCAACCTTCTTCAAACGATCATACCGGCGCCGATCGTGATTCGGATCATACGGGAAGTGATTCCAATAATGACAAGACGGAACCGGTTATAAAATCCGGTGAAGAAAGTAAATACGATAAACCAACAAGAGAGATTGACCCGGATTCCACAGGAAAAGACATTGAGTCCGACAAAACAAAAATTTAAAATCATTTAATATTCACTAATTAAAACAAAAACAAAATGGAAAATTCATCAGAAAATTCATCAACAGACACAAAAAAAGTAATCGGTGCATTACTTATCGGCACCGCAGTAGGAGCGGCTATCGGACTTCTATTCGCACCCGCAAAGGGAACAAAAACCCGCAGAGCCATCGTCGACAAAGGCGAAGATTTTATGGAAGACATGAAAGATAAGTTTGATGAATTTCTACAAAGCATCAAAAAAGAGTATGAAGCGGTGAAGGAAAAAGCCACGCACTACTCGGCAGACGGAAATTCTAAAAAAGAAGAAGTCAGAGTAAAATAAGTTGACACATGGACAATAACCCCGGTATGATCGAATTACTTATTGAAAGAGCCAAAGAATACGGTAAAACAAAATTTGAATTATACCGTCTGAAGGCAATTGAGAAAATAGCAGATACAGTATCGTCGGTAGTGTCGAAGCTCGTGCCCATCACAATTTTCATTCTGTTTTTTCTGATATTAACCATCGGAGTAGCATTATGGATAGGAGATTTGATGGGCAAAGCTTATCTTGGGTTTTTTGTTGTTGCCTTGTTTTATGCACTCGCAGGATTTCTATTATTTTATTTCCGGGATAGTTGGATTAAAAGTCCCGTGAAAAACTCATTGATTAATAAAATGTTAAATTAAAAAACCGTGCCGAAACAAGATGCTACACAGTTGTTGAAAGAAAAGATTCAGGAAAAAGAATCTGAATGTGCATACCAGAAGATATTGCTGAATGAACAGTTCGAATTGACAAAGGAAAAATTAAAGCCGATGAATCTGATAAAAGATACGTTTTCTTCTCCTGAACTAAAAGATAATCTTGTGGATAGTGCGATCGGACTCGCATCCGGTTATATTGCAAGAAAAGCAATTGTCATTTCTTCAAAAAATCCTTTGGTAAAATTACTTGGAACAGTCATTGGCGCAGGTGTTGCGAACTTAATGACCAAACATCCCGACGGCATTAAATCAATTGGCGGAAATATAATCAATGCATTATTTAAAAGAAAAAAAGCGGATCCTGAAACGACTTGATGAACACTTCGCTAAAAATTCCCTTTTATGCGAAAGCAGCGCTGATATTAATTAGCGTCTTTGCTCTTGTTTACACGTTGCAGGTCGGACAGCATATCATTATTCCAATCCTTTATGCAACGATTGTGGCTATTCTGTTGAATCCGGTTGTAAATTTTCTAATACGAAAAGGAACCAATAAAATTATTGCCATATTCGTCGCCGTTATTTTAGCAATTCTTGTGGTTTTCGGTATTTTATTTATCATTTCATCGCAACTTACGATGTTTAGCGAAACACTACCTCAGTTAAAAGTTAAGTTCAGTCTGGCAATGGCAGATCTCGTGCATTGGATTTCAAATAAAATGAATATTAGTGAACCGAGAATCACAACCTGGCTCAGTGATACAGAGAATAAACTCATCAGCAATTTTGCAATCGGAGAAAAAATAACGGAAGTCGGAAGAATGTTAATGGTTTGCGTTCTGCTTCCGGTTTACCTTTTTATGATTTTATATTACAAATCGCTTTTATTGGAATTTATCCGCAAACTATTTCGCGCCGAACATCATATCGCGGTGCTAGAGGTACTTATCAAATCAAAAAAAATTATTCAGTCATATTTAATCGGACTCTTTATAGAAATGCTTATTATCGCAATCTTGAATTCTGTCGGTCTTCTACTTATTGGAATCGATTATGCGATCATACTCGGAATTACGGGTGCTATCCTTAACATCATCCCTTACCTCGGTGGAATTCTCGCAACCGCAATTCCGATGTTAATTGCTTTTGTTACAAAAGATTCTTCAAGTTATCCATTGCTTGTGCTCATTGTTTATCTTTTTATTCAATTTTTTGATAACCATTATGTCATACCTTATGTTGTTGCCAAAAGAGTAAAAATTAACGCTCTGATGTCCGTTATCGTGGTGATTATAGGTGGTGCATTATGGGGAATTTCAGGTATGTTTGTTTCCATTCCACTCACCGCGATTCTTAAGGTTATATTCGACCATATTGAACCACTTAAACCCTGGGGATTTTTATTGGGAAATATAGTACCGACTGCTTCCAGGTTTAATTTTATGAGAAAGAAGAGTAATTCATCACATACGTGAGCGAGGAATTGAAGATTTTTTTCAAAAATCCTGAAAGGATAGAATTGGTTTTTTGTAAGTTGCTAATTTACAATTACTTATTCTATGTTTTGAAAACGCTACATACTATTTTACATACGGTTTTGACCCTATTCAATCTGTATTTCAAAAAGCAAATTGTTCCTCGATTTAGGGGGTCAATATGCCGGAATTTCCTGAATGTCCGACCGAATCTAGACACTATGTCCCGATTAATGTCCTGATTCAGTGAA
>JAHEYM010000388.1 GCA_023251595.1 Bacteroidota bacterium | reverse complement strand
CTCGTTGATTGCCAGGAAGATGTTGTCCCGATTGGTGCCACTCCCTGCTGTTCTGTCCAACCCGGATAAACCGTCGAAAGGTTCGCACCTGTGTATCCTGTAAATGCACATCTCACAGGTAATGCAGTGAGACCTCCTGCAGTTCTGGTTTCTGTAGTTGCGTCATTCCCTGGATTACTTTCACCGGTAGCATTTGTAGAAATGTCAAATGTATAAAGCCCCCCATAAGTCATATCCAATGTAGGTGTCGCAGGGGCAGTCATTGGAAAACTATTGACCCCACCGGAAACGATAGTTCCTGTGGCTGGAGCAGTAAAGGTATTAGGATTCGTACCAAATAAAGGATGCCCTGCGGGGACCGTTACCTTAGTCTTGATTGTGGTTGGGTTAAGTGCGAAGTCGATATCAGATGTTCCATAGTTCTTCACTTTCACCGTAATAGTTTCCGCACTTGTATAATTACAAGAACCCGCAACAGGTGTTACAAGTTGGACTGCTGCCATGTCAATGGTAGAAGGTGTATATATCGAAATATCATCCACGTGGAAATCATAATCGTTCACATCATCGACCGGTCCGTCTGTTGCATAGATGGCAACATAAATGTCATGTCCTGCATACGTTGCTCCAATAGCATAAGTCTGCATGGTCAGTGTGTTTGTTAGTCCGGTTGCAGCATTAATTGTAGAACCAAATTGTGTCCACGGTGTTCCTGTTGTGCAGTCGTAAACCATGACTTTCACGGCGTCATCCGAACCCATTACATCGGCGCTTAGGAACAGCCAGTCTGTTACCGCTGCTGTGAATGTGAGTAAGGTCGCGGATGTAATGGTAGTGCCATCCAATTTAGGTGAGATCAGCCATTCCTGATTAAATGTATTCCAAAGATTAACGCATGCCGTGACGTTTCCTGCTGAGCCAAGACCTGTTTGATTTCTCCAGTTCGACGACATATTGACCGCAGAAGGTGAAGGGTTTGAACCTTGATTTTCTTTCCAGTCATTATCATAACTCCCGTAGAATAAGACAGGGAGTGAATTGGCGCCAAGTATCGGATCTGTAGCGTCACCTGACCCATTATACCCGGTGAAACTCACGGGTGTAATAGGTACTGTCATTAGAGAGGAAACATTTATAGTCGTCGTTGCCAGTGCATCGTTCGACGGATTCCCATCTACCGGCGAGCTAAGATCGTGGGTGATATCGAAAACAAACGATGAAGCATACGACATATCAACCGGATTTGGAAATGTTAAATCAACGGATTGTCCGGGTGGTAGTGTTCCAACATTCCACGTCAATACATCTGAGAAAGAATTACTGAGAAAAAAATCAATACCTGCGCCACCATTGGCCGTAGTAAAGTCGATAGTGTCAGTACCAAAATTATATACGGTAAAAGTCACGGTTTCAGCATTTGTGTATGAACAGTTGCCTGCCACGGGTGAGACCAACGCAATAACACCAATATCATCACCCGATGGAACAAATCTGACTTTGGAGTTACTCGTGGGAATGACCGAAAGCACATCGGAGGCCGGTGAAGCATAATTGGTAGTATTTGCTGCCTGTTGAGTGAACAGATTTGCTATAGTTTTCACTGCAGGCATTGTGATTGAATTCAACCCATTCGAATAACTCCAAAGTGCAATGCTTGGATTCATCGTCCCATAGCAGAAATCTATCGAGTTGTCTACTTCGTATAATTTTATTTGGAAGTTCAGATCTGGTCCGCTATATCCGTATCTTTCCATCGCTTTCCATTCAACTGTAAATATCTGATTCGGGCTAATTCCAGTTGTTCTATAGAAAATAGCATTATCCACAGCCGTGGCAACTCCCGGATTACCAACCGTAACCAAATCGTCATACATCGCTGCAAGTGTTTGTCGCGTCGCCCCTGCCCCGGTCCCGCTAAAAACCCCTTCATTGATAAAACCATAAGCCCCACCACCGGTGCCATTGCCACCAAAAGCCTTATTAAAAGTGATAAAACCGTTAGTTGAAATGAGGACACTATCCCTCATCACGCCATCATACTTAAAATTGAATCCTATTGGAGCCGGGCTGCTGATTGCATCATCCGTTACCGTTCCGGCAGCATTTGCCGGAGGTATAACGGTATAAAGATTTCTCCAATAAGGGTCAATAAAACCGTGCCCGACTGTGTTTCCGGTCGCTGCGATCGAAGCGTATGCCACACCGATGGTTCGGGTTACTCCATAACTGCCTAATGGTTGGGAAAAAACACCGGTCAAGGGCAGGCTGAAAACAACAGCGAGAACCGTGTTTCGAATAAATTTGTAAGGGTTCGATCTCATGGTGGTAGATTTACGATGGAAGAAAGTTTAAAACGGAATACTCACGACAAAACTGGGGAATACACAATAGCGAACAAATCTACAATATTTTTATAGAAAAGTCAAGTAATATAATATAAAAAAACGGGAGACGTAACCTGCCTCCCGTTTTGAATTAATTCGTGTAAATGTTTAATAAACGATCTTCTTATTATAAGTCTTTTGTCCGCTGACTACAGAGATCATGTAAACACCTCTCGATAATGCGGCTGAGTTGAATTTCACAAGATTTAAACCGCCAACAGTCTCTAACTGTTGAGATGCGATCCGTTTACCAAGAATGTCATAGATGTTTACAACCAGATTTTCCTTCGATTTATCATTCAGGATAACATTCATCGAATTTTCTTCATAGTTGTTGTAAACATTAATGATATCAAGCGTTTCAGCACCAATCATCACAGGCACTAATCCAGTTCTTACCGTAGTTCCGTCATAATCTGTCTGGCTCAATCTGTAATACGACAGGCCCTGAAGCGGATCGGTATCGACAGAGTAGTAGCTTCTCATAATGTTACTGTTACCCGCTCCCATAACATGAGAGATAAAATCAAAGTTAATATTGTCGCGTGTACGTTCAACGGTAAAGAAATCATTATTCACCTCCGTTGCGGTCGTCCAGTTCAGGTCTACATCATGTCCGTTATACACAGCGTCGAAGTTCAGCAACTCTATCGGTAATGGCACGGTGTTTCCAACCAAAACCCATGGTGAGAAGGTTGTTGCTCCTGTCACAGCTACTGTTCCGACACCCGATGTTACACCTGTGCCTGATCCTACAGGTGCATTCCATTGTGTGCCATCCCAGTGTTGGGCCGATATAGTTCCGGTATTGTACAATGCGTTCAAGCTGTTTTCAGAACCTTTATAGCTGAATGTTAAATTTGCTGTGATCGATGCCCCACCTATATCAATATCCCACCATCTGTCAACAACAGCTGTGGTCGATCCATCGCTACCAAGAGCATAAGCCATATTACCAACTGCTGCTACACTGCTCGCACCAGCCCATGGTGTATTGTCCGAGCCGGTTGCCCGTGTGGAGACCGTGACATCTCCATTTCCTGCTGTTTTGTTGAAGGTGAATGGTATCTGTGTGCCGCCGACTCCAAATGGATAAACGTAAGCGCCAGTCACTGCAGCAGTAGCCCATTTTACCTTACTTGGATTTACGGCAGCATTGGTTTCACTAAGAATGTAACCTCCCGTGTACGTGATTCCGGTTATCGCAGTATTGTTGATGGTTAATTTATGACTGTTCAGGTCCAGCACACCCCCGGTTAAGGTTAGGGCTCCCGTTGCATTTAATGAGATATCCATCCCTATCTGTACGGTCGGATTTGTGTTCGAAACGATCAGATTGTTAAATGCAGTTCCCGTTCCTGTGATGGTTTGGGTTCCTCCCGCTTTCTTGAAGGTCAGACTTCCTGTTCCGGGTGTGTAAGTTCCGTTATTGATCCAATTGCCATAGACGTCAAGATTATATGCGCCCGCCGATTGAGTCAGAGATGAACTTGCATTGATATC
>JAHEYM010000049.1 GCA_023251595.1 Bacteroidota bacterium | reverse complement strand
GACTGTAAACTATTGGAAGGCTGTATATTTCAACAAGCCGTTAAACAAAATTGCATTTTTGCAGTCTAAATAGTAGAGATGACTAACAATCGAATTTCAGTTCTAGCCATTTTTCTGTTCTTTACATGTGCTGTATTGGCGCAAAAAGGAGTTAATGATTCGATTGATGGGATAGATGCGAATCCATTCGAAAATGGAAAAGCGATTGCCGACCTTAATGGAATAAGACGAATTGCCAGAGATATCGCTCCTGAGAAGGCTATTAAATTGGTTGAAATTCAGTTGGCTGAAGCCGTAAAATCGAATAATAAGCAGGAAATCGCAGATGCCTCAAACAGACTTGGTTTGCTTTACCTGAGGGAGAGTGAGTATTTAAAAGCGATGAGTGCCTTTAACCGGAGTTCAGATACTTTGATCATGTTGAATAATCCTGTAAAAATGGCTGTTGTTTTCGCGAATAAGGGATTTACGATGCATAAAAAAGGGAATGAAGGAGATGCGGTTCAGCTGTATCATCGTTCACTCCATTTTCTGGAAAATTCGCAAGGGACTGAAGTTTTCGCATTGGTTAATGCTTTGGCGGGACAATCCTTTTTGTCGATTAAAAATTACGCAGAAGCTCTTGAGCATTTCCAGAAAGCTTATGAGATTCTGGAACACTGGCAGGATAGAAAAGAAACACAAAAATTGCGCGAACTTATTCATTCCCTTCAAAAAACTATGAATGATCAGAAGCTGGATTCTTTGTTGGGAAAGGGAATGTTGGCAAGCATGTCAGGGGGGAGTACCCCGAGAAATATTGAGAAAGAACAATCAGATCCGAATATAAAATCGGGAAATATTGAGGAAAATAAAAATCAGGAATTAAGTGACCTTGAGCGTAAAAGGAAAGAGCTTGAATTTGAGTTGAAGGAATTACAAGAAGGGAAAAACAGTGGAGCAGCGAGTAACATAGATGGCATTGCAGATCATGACCGGGAAAGGCTGATATCGGTTTTAAATGATAAATTAACGACACAGGATTTACTGATTTCTAAAAAAACGCAGGAAATCACAAAAAACGAGTTGCAAATTGCGAATGCCAATTCACTGCGTAATATGTTGCTCGGCGGTTCTGCCACTGTTGTCATGTTGATTTTATTTATATATATCAGATTGAGATCAAGAAAGAAGGCTTTCAGAATTTTGGAATTAAAAAATGAAGAACTAAGGAAAACACGTGATAAACTTAAGCAATCGGAACATTTTAAAGACCGGTTTCTTGCTACGATGAGTCACGAGATCCGCACGCCGATGAATGCGGTGATGGGGATGTCGAATTTACTGATGAATACAAATCCGTCGGAACAGCAATTAAAATATATTGATGCAATCAGAAAATCATCAGAGAATTTATTGGTGTTGTTGAATGATATTCTCGATTTATCAAGAATTGAAGCAGGACAAATGAAATTAGAACAAATTGCATTCAACCTCTCAAATGTGATTGATACCGTTCAGAATACTTTAAAATTTAAAGCGGAAGAAAAAGGAATCGAGTTAAAATTTTCGGGGCAAAATGAAATTGGCAAAACGATATCAGGCGACCCTGTTCGGCTCATTCAAATTCTTCTCAATCTTGTCAGTAATGCCGTGAAATTTACAGATGCGGGTTACGTACATGTATATGTGAGCGCAATGCCTTCTGCTTCGAAAGAAGATTGGCTAAATGTAAATATAAAAGTGAGTGATACCGGTATCGGAATTCCTCCCCATAAAATGGAACATATATTCGATGTTTTTTCGCAGGCTGGAACAGACATTTCGAGGAAATACGGTGGAACGGGTTTGGGTCTCGCAATCTCCAAAAATCTTATTGAACTTCAGGGAGGATCTATTTCAGTGAAAAGTGAACTCGGAAAAGGTTCTGAATTTATGGTTGAAATTCCATATAAAATATCTGAAGTTCCGATAGCATCTGGACGTGATACAAATTCCATTCAGAGTCCATCGGGTAATTTGAAAGGATTGAGAGTGCTATTGGCGGAAGACAATGAATTTAATCGTATTGTTGCAGAAGATACGCTGAAAAGTCTCATCGAAGATGTTTATGTTGAAGCCGCATATAACGGAAAAGAAGCCGTGGATAAACTCGCGATAAGTGATTTTGATATTATTTTGATGGATTTGCAAATGCCTGAAATGAATGGGTATGATGCAACTGTATACATCCGTACACGCATGCAGGAACCAAAGAATAAAACAAAAATTCTTGCTTTGACAGCGAGCGCAACGAAAGCCGAAATGGAAAAATGTTTTGAATCCGGAATGGATGAATATATCGCAAAACCATTTGAGCCGGAAGAACTGGTTTTGAAAATAAACAAACTGGTGAGACACTAATTTCACTATCTTTGATAATTGATAAAAGATCTCCCATGAAAAAGAGTTTCCTACTGCTTGTCATTGCCTCTTCTCTGGCATCATCGATCAAAGCACAGCCCTATATGACCCCGAGTATGCTTAACACCTCAACTCATAAACTCACTTTTTGGGATGTGCAACATGCGTTCGACGAATACTGGAAAACCCGCGAACCTTCTCTCATCGAAAGCGAGAATGCCGATGAAGGGGGCTATCAGCAATTCAAGCGTTGGGAGTGGTTCGTAAAACAGAGAACTTTTCCGAGCGGGATATTTTATTCACCCGAAATATTATATAAAGAATTTCAAAAGTATAAATCGAAATTTAAAGATCAGCATGAGAGAACCGGGTCTAATTGGACTTTCATTGGTCCTTCACAAGTTCCGGGAAATGGAGGAGGAGCAGGAAGGATTAATTGTCTCGCTTTTCATCCGACAGATCCGAATACACTTTTTGTCGGAACAGCTTGCGGTGGTTTATGGAAATCGACAGATGGCGGTTCAACATGGACTTCCAACACCGATTTATTGCCATCATTGAGCATATCAGAAATTATTATCGATAGTGCTGATCCGAATATTATGTATATAGCTACGGGTGATAAATACGGTATTTACTGGCAGTATGAAACCATCGGTCATTACAGTGCAGGCGTTATGAAATCGACTGACGGCGGCGCAACCTGGAATCAGATGGGACTGAATTACACGCAAAATAATATCACGATTATTCAGCGGTTGATAATGAGTCCCGCGAACCATAATATATTACATGCAGCTACAAACAACGGCATTTATAAATCTTTGGATGCCGGTGTTACATGGACAAATCAATTGACAGGGAAATTCTATGATATCGAATATTGTCCCACGAACTCGAATATTGTATATACCGGTGATAGTACTGGTTTCGAACAATCGACCGATGGTGGAGCAAGTTGGAATTATATTTCAGGAGTGACTTCCACAGGGAGAACCAGCATTTCAGTAACAACAGCTGATTCAAGTGTTGTATATATTTGGAGTGAAGGTGGAGGATTATATTATTCTTCAAATTTTGGTGTTACATTTACCCAACGCACAGACCCCTTGTCTGTTACCAATGCTTACGGATATTACGATTGTGTACTCGACATTTCACCTCTCAATAAAAATATATTATTGGCGGGCGGGTTGATCGTAGCTCTAAGTACTGATGGGGGAAATACCTGGAATGCAATTTCAGATTGGGGTACATGGCCCGCAGGAAATTATGTTCATGCTGATAATCATGATCTGAAATTCGCGCCCGCGAGTTCTCAGATAATATATTCTTTGAATGATGGAGGTATATTTAAATCTACAGATCAGGGCGCTACCTGGACTGATCTTAGCAACGGGCTTGATATCAAACAATATTATCGTTTGGGATGTTCTTATCTCACTCCGGGATTAATTTATGCGGGAGCGCAGGATAACGGAACCGATCGTGTTACCGGTGCCACATCAAATCAGGTGATGGGTGCTGATGGTGAAGAATGTTTAGTCGATTTCACAAATGATAATATTGTATTTGCATCGTCTCAATCCGGTTATTTTTCCAAATCGACCGATGGCGGAAATACATTCACTCCGCTCACCGCTTATGGCTCGGACTGGACTTCCCCCATCATCATGGATCCTAATGATCATAATAAAATGTATCTTGGTGCGAATGATGTCGAGGGATCAACGGATAACGGAGGTACATGGAATCCTATTTCAGGTTCTTTAGATGGCAATGCAGTGTATTCTCTTGAAGTTTCCAACTCAAATGGTAACTATATATATGCTGCTACATTTGGAAATATTTTCAGAACTACTAATGGCGGTGCAAGTTGGAATAATATTACAGGAACACTTCCTGTTGCCAATGCAGCAATCGATGGGATAGCGGTGAATGGAAATAATCCGGATGCATTTTGGGTTGTATTTTCAGGGTATGCAGCGGGTGAAAAAGTTTTTTATACTTCGAATGGAGGTTCGACCTGGACGAATGTTTCCGGTACATTGCCGAATATTCCGGTGAACTGTATAGAATACCAGAATAATTCAAACGATTTATTATATATAGGAACCGATTTTGGCGTATTTTATACCGATGCAACGCAGAGTGATTGGATTCCATATAATACAGGTATGCCGAATGTAATTATTGATGAACTTGAAATTCATTATCCGACCAGTAAATTAAGAGCAGCAACTTATGGTCGGGGTCTTTGGGAATCTGATTTACAGACCTCAACATTGTTAACACTCGATGCGGGGGTGAGCACAGTACTTGCTCCTCCATCTCAGACTTGCGATTCGCTGATAACACCTATCGTTCGTATCAGAAATTATGGTACGGACACGCTTCACACGGTGACTCTGCATTATCATATCGATGCACAGGCAGATCAGATTTACAATTGGTTGGGAACTTTGCCGGCTCTCGGAATCGCAGATATCACACTTCCTACATATACACTTAGCGGAGGTGTACATAATTTCTATTCATATACTGCAAATCCGAATTCAGGCACTGATTTGAATGCGGGAAACGATAATCGAAATATGGTCTTCACAATTTTGTCGGGATCTTCAGCAATTATGACTCCGGTTTCTCAGGGTTTTGTTTCAACCACATTTCCACCTGCAGGATGGACATTGCAAAACTCTTCAAATTTATGGTCGAGAGATAATACAGTGGGAGGGTTTGGTCTTTCATCAGAATCTGCCATGGCGAATTTTTATAATATCAATGGAGGACAGGACAAAATCATTTCGTCTTATATCAATTTTACACAGCTTGTAGCACCAATCACCTTAACTTTTGATGTCGCGTACGCACCTTACGATGCAAGCTATCACGACTCATTAATCGTTGATTTGTTTTCTGATTGTTCAACAAGCTCAACACGCGTATATGCTAAAGGTGATCTGACACTCGCGACTGCGGCAGCGACAACAAATATTTTTTATCCGTTATCTTCACAATGGAGAACAGAGACTGTCAATTTAAATTCTTATGCAGGCTCGTCGCCCATGGAAATAAGATTTATCGGCAAAAGTGGTTTTGGGAATGATTTATTTCTTGACAATATTAATCTCACTTCGAACAATGTAGGTATATATACAGAATCTGATCCGGAAAATTCTCTGAAAGTTTTTCCGAATCCATCGTCAGGAAAAGTTTATGTTGAAATTTCATCAAACAATTCTCATAACACTTCTGTCATACTTTCAGATGTGATGGGAGATGAATTATATAAAATTGACGACCAAAACTTCACCCGAAAAAACCGATATGAAATTGACATGAATCGTTTTGCAAACGGAATTTATTTTATTAAGGTAAATTCAGGTTCACTTGTCGAAACAAGAAAGATTTCGGTAATGAAATAATATATTATAATATTCCGAAATTAGTTACACCAGCGAAATATCGAATTGTACAAGATCAATAAATGCCTGAACACGTTCCTGAACCTCTTCTTCTGTTAATCCGACAATTCTTTCGGTACCGAACTTTTCAACACAGAATGATGCCATAGCTGAGCCGAAAATAATGGCTCTTTTCAGATTCTCGAAGGAGACATCGCGGGTTGCTGCAAGATGACCGATAAAAGCGCCTGCAAATGTATCACCGGCACCGGTTGGATCGAAAACATCTTCTAAAGGTAGGGCAGGTGCAAAAAATACCTGTTGTTTATTGAACAGTAAAGCGCCGTGTTCACCTTTTTTGATGATCAGATATTTGGGACCCAAATTCAGTATTTTCTGGGCTGCCCGAACAAGCGAATATTCGCCGGAAAGTTGTCTGGCTTCGGCATCATTAATCACCAAAATGTCAACAAGCGCAATGGTTTGAACGAGTTCTTCCATGGCAATATCCATCCAGAAATTCATGGTATCCATCACAATAAATTTGGGACGTATCCAAAGTCTTTCAATGACTTTCCGCTGAACTGAGGGCATTAAATTACCTAGCATCAGAAACTCACAATCCTGATAAGAATCGGGAACCAGCGGGTCGAAATCGGCAAGCACGTTGAGTTCGGTAGCCAATGTGTCGCGGGTATTCATATCGTTATGATATTTACCTGACCAAAAAAAAGTTTTCGCATCACTTTTTATCTGTAAACCCTCCGTAGATATCTCGTAATCAGCGAATTGTTGAATAGCGGATTCTGGAAAATCGTTGCCGATAACCGAGAGCAAATTGATTTTGTCGGTGAAATAGGAAGCAGCAAGAGTCGCATAAGTAGCTGCACCGCCGATGATTTTATCAGTTTTACCAAAAGGGGTTTCAATAGCATCGAAAGCGACAGTACCAACAACAAGAAGGCTCATATTTTAAGTGGATTTTGGCGCAAAGTTATCGGAAATTCTTCATGAGATTGAAGTATATTGAAATCTTCTTGGCAGAATCCCGAAAACTCCATACTTTTGCATCCCGACTTTTAGGATACTGCTTATGTAGTAAACAGAAGGCGAAATATTCCTCCTTAGCTCAGTTGGTTAGAGCATTTGACTGTTAATCAAAGGGTCCCTGGTTCGAGTCCAGGAGGGGGAGCGAGAGTCTCGCATATTATGCGGGACTTTTCTCTTTTTACGAAAATCGCCATGCTCATCAATGGTTTAACCTCATCACAAGATACACAACTTTTCCGCAGCTTTCTCGAGCGTCTCGTCCGTTTTGGCGAAGCAGAATCGTAAAATCTTATTGTCGATGGGTTTATGATAGAAAACAGAAGTCGGGACTGAAGCCACTCCAACCTCCTTCGTAAGTCGGATTGCATAGTCAGTGTCCTTCTCGTTCGTTATTTTTGAATAATTTAACAATTGAAAATAAGAACCGGAGGCAGGAGTGAACTTAAATTTTGATTGTTTTAACAAGGAAGTAAAATAATCGCGTTTTTTTTGATAAAAATTAGCGAGTTCTAAATACGCATCTTTGTTTTGCATATACTCTGCGACGGCATATTGAATTGGTGTGTTCACACAAAAAACATTAAACTGATGTACTCTCCGGAATTCAGTCATCAGATTTGCAGGGGCTAAACAGTATCCGGTTTTCCACCCTGTGGTGTGATATGTTTTTCCAAAAGAGAAAATTATAAAACTTCGTTCAGCGAGTTTTGGGTATTTCGCAATGCTCTGATGTTCTATACCGTCAAAAATAATATGCTCATACACTTCATCACTCAAAATAATAATATCTGTATTTCGCGTAATTTTTTCGAGTTGTAAAAGATCATTCGAATTTAAAACTGCTCCCGTGGGATTATGTGGAGAATTAATCATAATCATCCGTGTTTTCGGCGTAATTAATTTCTTCACCTCATTCCAATCAATATTATATAAAGGAGATTTAAGTTGGGAATAAACCGGAATTCCTCCACTCATTTCTATTGCAGGCGCATAGCAATCATAAGCAGGTTCAAATACTATTACTTCGTCGTCCGGATGAATAACAGCAGAGATCGCTGTATAAATTGCTTGTGTACCGCCCGCAGTGATTGTGATCTCAGTTTCCGGATCATATTTTAATCCATAGGTATCTTCCATTTTTTGTGAAATAACTTCACGCAGAGACATGATACCCGCCATCGGAGCATATTGATTATGCCCCTTCTTCATATATTTATTTACAAGAGAAATTAATTCAGGTGAAGTTTCAAAATTCGGAAATCCCTGAGAAAGATTTATCGCACCGACTTCATTTGCGAGGCCCGACATGATCGTAAATATGGTCGTTCCTGCTCTTGGTAATTTTGATCTGAGTGTGCCTGGAAAATTTATCATTCCGGTTTAAATACAATTTGTAATAGATGAACATCCCACCATTTATCGAACTTTAGTCCTGCTTCCTTCATCGTTCCAATTAATTTATAACCAAGTTTTTCATGAAGGTGAATACTAACGTCATTTCCATCAGATATTCTTGAGATGATGGTATGAAATCCTGCCTCTTCACTTTCGAGTGTCAGCATCTGTAATAAGTCTGATCCGATTCCTTTCCCTCTCCATTCGTGATGAACATAAAAAGATATTTCGCCTGTATGATCATATCCTTGTCTGTCCGAAAATTTATTGAGTGCCGCCCAACCTACGACAGCGCCATTTGATTCGGCAACAATAATTGGATATTTATTGCCGTGCCAGTTGAACCATGTTGCCTGCGATTCATAACTTAATGGTTCGTAATAAAATGTGGCTGCAGTGTTAAGAATTGCTTCATTATATATTTCAGTAATTGAATGCAAATCTGCTATTGTTGCCGGACGAATGTTGACCATAGATTAATTTTGGGAATACAAAAGTAGTAAAAATATTTGACTAAATCCAACCTTCTCTAACGTCTCAAAAGCTACCGACACTTTTTCTCAAATTTAATTTCAGCAATTTCGGTGCATATTTTCCGCTAATAACAACAACCACGAGCGTCATACATCCGCCAAATATGACAGATGGAATGAGTCCCATTAATTTTGCCGCGAACCCGGATTCAAATGCACCAATCTCGTTCGATGAACCGATAAAAATGCTGGAGATGGAAGAAACTCTTCCCCGCATTTCGTCGGGTGTTGTGAGTTGAAGAATGGTTGACCGAATCAGAACTGATATATTGTCAAGAGCGCCTGAGATAGCAAGCAATGCAAATGAAAGAATGAAAGATTTAGACAATGCAAAACAAATCATACATAATCCGAAACCCGCGATCGCGAGCAGAAGTGAACGTCCTGCGTGTTTCATTGGTCTGCGTGTCGCGAGCACAAGTGCCATAATCACCGCACCCAACGCTGGTGCTGCGCGTAAATAGCCAAGGCCCTCGGGACCGATAAAAAGAATATCTTTTGCAAAAGCGGGAAGCATTGCTGTTGCTCCTCCAAAAAATACGGCGAATAAATCGAGTGATAATGCAGCCAGAAGAATCTGACTTTTCCAAACAAACCTAAATCCACCCTTTAAACTTTCAGTTAAAGTTTCACCTGCTTTTTTGGGATAGGTTGGTTTTTCCTTAATTAATATTATACAAAAAATGGAAATCAGAATGAATGTTGCAACGACACTATACGCAATAGTCACTCCGAAAAATCCGTAAATTAATCCTCCCATGGCCGGACCTGAAACTGCGCCTGCTTGCCACGATGTACTATTCCAAGCTGAACTGTTCTGATAATCTTCTTTTTTTACAAGCTGAGGATAAAATGAATTATATGCGGGCGCTGCAAATCCTCTGGCGATTCCTGTCAGTGCTATGACGACGTACATAGGCCATGTACTTGTTCCGATATTTAATATATTTATATTTGATGACATCAGCAAAAGAAAAATCGAAGCCGTCAAAAATAAACTCACGGAATTAATGATTTGTTTTTTGCGACTGATGATATCGGCCAGATGCCCTCCATACAACACAACTGCGATAAAAGGAATAGCTTCTGCAAGTCCGACTAAGCCTAAAGAATAAAGATCGTGAGTAATGTCGTAAATTTGCCATCCGATAATGACCCCTTGCATTTGTATACCGATAGTGAGAAGAAGCCGGGCAAGAACAAAATAACGAAATTCTTTATACCGGAATGCAGCGTAAGGGTCGTGCTTTATTTCTGAATTATTTTGTTTATTATTCGCCAAAAATTATTCCTCTTTAATTATTCATTGTTAATTGTTCATTGTTAATTGTTCATTGTTAATTGTTCATTGTTAATTGTTAATTGTTCATTGTTAATTGTCAGTGTGCTTCCAACCAATTTTTTCCGGAACCCATTTCCACTTCTATTGGAACGGTCATCGGAATTGCATTTTTCATCCGATCTGCGATGAATGGTTTTATATCTTCAAGCTCATCTTTCGGAACATCAAAAAGAAGTTCGTCATGCACTTGCAAAGTCATTTTGGTTTTGAACTTTTGTTTTTTCAAATCGTGATGAATATTTATCATCGCCACTTTAATCATATCCGCAGCGGTTCCCTGTATCGGCGCATTGATGGCATTTCGTTCTGCAAAGCCTCTGACCACGGCATTTGCAGAATTAATATCGCGTAAATATCTTCTACGGCCGAGCATCGTTTCGACATAACCTTTTTCTCTCGCTGTGGCAATACTATTTTCCATATAATTTTTAATAGATGGATATTGTTTGAAGTATTGTTCAATAATAAATGCTGCTTCTTTACGTGGAATATTCAGACGTTGTGAAAGTCCGAATGCAGAAATTCCATATATAATTCCGAAGTTCACCATCTTCGCATTACGACGCATTTCGGATGTCACTTCTTTGAGCGGAATTCCATAAACCTTTGAAGCGGTTGAAGTATGTATATCTACCTTGTTTCTGAAATCTTCTGCCATTGATGCATCTTTCGCCATCTCCGCAACGATGCGTAATTCGATTTGTGAATAATCGGCAGATAGTAAAATAAATTTATTGCTACGAGCTACAAATGCTTTTCGAATTTCTCTTCCTCTTTCTGTCCGGATCGGAATATTCTGCAAATTGGGATTATTCGAACTCAGTCGACCGGTTGCGGCTACTGCTTGTGCAAATGAAGTATGAATGCGACCTGTGCGTGGATTAACCATTTCAGGAAGTGTATCCACATAGGTATTTTTTAATTTCACTAATTCGCGATAATCGAGAATCATATCGACTACCGGATGTTTATGAGCAAGTTTCGAAAGAACTTCTTCACCGGTCGCATATTGCTTTGTTTTGGTTCTTTTGGCATTTTCATCCAACTTCAATACATCAAATAATACATCCCCAAGTTGTTTTGGGGAAGCGATATTAAATTGCATTCCGGCAGCCGAGTAAATACCTTTTTCGACATCAACTATATATTTGGTAAGATCCAGAGAAATTTCTTTCAATACATCTTTGTCAATGGCAACACCCTCAGTTTCCATATCAACAAGTACCTGTATCAAGGGCGTCTCGACTTCATTAAATAGTTTCAGTACATTTTTTTCTTTGAGCTCGGGTAATAGTTTTTCTTTTAATTGAAGTGCAATGTCAGCATCCTCAGCAGCATACTCTGTAATTTTTTCGATGGCTACATCACGCATGCTTATTTGTCCGCCTTTTTTTTCACCAATCAGACTTTCAATCTCAACAGGCGAATATTTTAAATATAATTCTGCAAGCAAATTAAGATTATGACGTGAATCGGCATCGATCAGATAATGAGCAAGCATTGTATCGAACAAAGGACCCCTCACTTCAATCTCATACCATTTCAGCAAAGTAATGTCGTATTTCAGATTTTGTCCTGACTTTTCAATATGCACATCTCTGAATACATCTTCAAATTCTTTTAATATCGTCTGCGCTTCGGAATACTGATCGGGAAAAGGAATATAATATGCTTCATGGGGAACGATGGAAAAAGATAAACCCACTATCTCCGCCTGATTTGCATCGATTCCCGTCGTTTCTGTATCAAAACAAAACGATTTGGAATGTTTCAGTTTCGTGATAAGTTCTTTTCGTTTTTCTTTTGTCTCAATCAGAATATATTTGTGTGGAATATCATGAATTGTTTTTAGTGACTTTGAATGTGATTTATTTTCTTCGATATTCTCTTCCAAATTCTCTGCTCGTTGTTCTTTGTTCTCTGCATCCTCTGTTTCTTCCGGATTACCAATTCTCGGTTTCCCAATCCCATCACCGAGAACTCTTTTCAACAAAGTTTTGAATTCGAGTTCTTCAAATAATGCTTTTATTTTTTCTTCATCAGGTTCTTCAAGCATCAAGGATTTTTCATCAAATTCAACGGGTGCATTGGTAATAATAGTAGCAAGTTTTTTTGAAAGAATTGCCTGATCTGCAAATTGTTTTACTTTGTCTCTTTGTTTTTCTTTTAATTCATCAGCTCGTGCAATCAGGGTTTCAATATTCCCGAATTTTTCGAGAAGTTCCTGAGCTGTCTTTTCTCCAAAACCCGGAATTCCCGGAATGTTATCTGAACTGTCACCCCAAATACCAAGAACATCACGAACCTGGTCGATGTCTTTTATATGGAATTTTTCCAGCACTTCTTTAATTCCAAGAATGTGTGCATCGTTTCCAAAACTTGCAGGTCGGTATATATATATATGATCTGAAACCAATTGTCCGAAGTCTTTGTCGGGTGTCATCATGTAGGTTAGAAATCCTGCCTTCTCTGCTTTCTTTGCAAGGGTTCCAATCACGTCGTCTGCCTCAAAACCGTCTTTCTCAAGAGATGGAATATTAAAAGCACGAACTAATTCTTTGATATATGGAATAGACTTTACAAGATCTTCGGGCATCGCCTGTCTGTGTGCTTTGTAATGCTCATAATCCGTATGGCGCTCTGTTGGCGCCTGCGTATCGAAAACAACTGCAATGTGAGAAGGTTTTTCTTTCTTCAATACATCAAGCAAGGTGTTCGTAAATCCAAACATTGCAGATGTATTGAGTCCTTTTGAATTAACTCTCGGGTTTTTTGCAAATGCAAAATAGGCACGATATATTAATGCCATTCCATCGAGAAGAAAAAGTTTTTTTGGGTGATTTGAGGTTATCATTTATTCTGAAAAAAGTACTTCCATGAGAGTTTGTCCAACCGCCTTAAGTGTTTTGGTGTCTACCATTTCCATGTTATCCTGATGCGTGTGCCAGTATGCACCAAAATGAGATTTCGTTTTGACTGCATAATCATTTATATCGATCGTTGGAATATGTGTGTTTGGATTTATATAATAATGATCGTCATAAATGGAATTTGTATTTGTATATTGGAAATAATCAGAATACCCCAAACGTGAACCGATATCCCAAACCTTTTTTACGATCGCTGAAGCATACTGCATTGAAAAACCTTCCATCGTAAAACTCGAACCTTTTGCACCGACCATATCTAACAAAATTCCATAGTTCGCAAAGTATCCGGGTTTGTGGAGATTAGTTGACCAATATTGCGATCCAAGCCCATAAGTATTCTGTTGTGGGGGATACAAACTATCTTCAGGTTGACCATAATCTTCGGCATCCAATAATATTATATCTACTCCGATATTGGGTTTGTTTTTTTGGAGGAGTCTTGCAATTTCCAACAATATTCCGCAACCGCTTCCGCCATCAATCGCTCCGTCAATCGGTTCCTTTTTTCTGACCGAATCCTGATCAGCAAATGGTCTGGTATCCCAATGAGAACAAAGCAAAACACGATTTGCAATCTCGGGATAAAAGGATGCGATAATATTTACGATTCGATGTCTTTTTCCATCGAATGTGGTAACTTCTGTTCTTTGTAAAACAACATCTGTCGTCAAAGCTTTTAATTTCTCAGTAAAATATTTTTCACAATTATCATGAGCGGTGGTGCTTAACACTCTCGGACCAAATGCAACCTGTGTTTTAATATTATTATATGCCGAGTCTGCATTAAATTCCGGTGCCGGAATATGATTTGTTTTTACAACAGGATTATCTTTCACCTGATGTTCACCTCCGCCTTTGCATGAAATTAGAATGAATGATAAACTGAAAATTAAAAGAGCCCCGAAATTATATTTATTTTTCATAACTCCACCTTGTGCCCTCTTTATCATCTTTAATTTGAATATTGATTTTCTTTAATTCATCCCGAAGTTTATCTGAAGTTGAGAAATCTTTTTTAGCTT
>JAHEYM010000048.1 GCA_023251595.1 Bacteroidota bacterium | reverse complement strand
AATTGCGGTAATAAAGGGCAGACCCTGCACGGCTTTGCTGTTGCCGATATAAGGATAATTATAACCTGCCATAGCGCTTAGATAGGC
This sequence comes from Bacteroidota bacterium, assembly GCA_023251595.1. Taxonomy (GTDB): domain Bacteria; phylum Bacteroidota; class Bacteroidia; order AKYH767-A; family JABDAW01; genus JAHEYM01. Next base: position 14,000 of record JAHEYM010000048.1, on the reverse strand, counting down.
AACTTCCAGATGGAGTCCCCGAATAGGTTTCCATCCCACAGAAGCATATATTTCGCCTGCATTATCACGCAAATAACTCCCTAGATTATATCCATTCGATTCGAAAGTAGTAGTTGAAATAAAATGTTTATATACGATTGGATTTGTGCGGGTAGCTTCGAGTGTAAATGTCACATTGGGAAGAGCAGAAGGGGATGCGCGAAATCCTAATTTCAACGAAATAAAATTGGTTTGACCGGTATCACTTAGCGCGCGACTGAGTGCGATTTCATCTATGAAAGCACTCATATATACATGTAAATTTTTTATCTGGCGTGTACTGATATCCATGAACATCTGTGAGTTTTGTCCGATACCATTTGCAATAGCGCCATTAAGTTGATGATCAACCGATTTGAAGAAAAAGAATGGAATGAGATATCCGGGTTGAATCCCAATATCACTATAAACCACAGAGTTTCCAATAGAAACATTCAGATTTTTGCATGGGGTTATGGTGAAAAAATTTGCGGCCAGAAATTTCTGATGATATACGACCCGGGTTCCTGCTCCATAAGAATAAGATGCAACACTATCCACCACATCAGAGACCAACCAGCCATGAATATAATTGAAGTCAAGCCATTTTACCGGATGAATATTTAATCTTATATGTGCAAAACTTGGTTGACGGGCTGAAAATATATTTGATCCGTGATAATTATTGCCCCATGTAAAATGATCTTTTACAACACCAAAAGAGCCCCATTTCCATGAATACGTCAACCCGCCTCTCATTTCACTGTAATCACCACCACCTTTTTCATCCGTCTTATAATTTCCGCCAGTTTCCATTGTAAGCAAAGAATCTGTGGTAATCGCGAGACTTTCTCTGTTATCACGCAAACTTGCATAATAACCCACATTTTTTCCAATATATCCAAATATTTCGGCCCCGTTCCAACGATGATAAAAATTTTTCCCTCCTGCAGAATAATCCGTAATTCCTAATACCGGGTTCAGTGTCATGGAGAAAAGAGTGTCTTTATAATAAAATAAATCAGCACGTTTATCAAATTTTTTATCCGCTGTTAATTCTTTATTAAAATCGCGTAAATAAAATTCCAGTTCTTTCTGTTGGCGGTCATTCAACTCATCCTTTGAAAGTGACGCTTCCTGAAGTTTTTGTGCAATCATTATTCTTGAATATGGTTTAACCGCAGAATTAATTATTATCAGTTTTTTACCGGCGAGTTCATCCAAAAAATCATATATATTCGTATTACTTATATGCTGATATACTTCCTGTGCACGTGTAAAGGAATTGGATATAAAAAGAAATATCAGGGAAAGCAGGAAACGATGCATAATCGACCGGTGTTTGAAAGGTTCGGTGTGAATCAGATGGGAAGGACAAATTTAAGAAAAAAATAACTCTTGCGAATGAACAGTTTATAAAGCACTGATAATTAATGATTTATATTCTACCATTCTTGAAGAATTATCCTCGTTTAACGAAAAAATCGATGGTTTTTTCCAAACCATACTTGAAATTACACGTAGGTTTGTAACCCATCAGACTGATTGCTTTAGAGATATCCGCCATCGAATGTTTCACATCTCCGGGTCTGGAAGATGAAAAGACAGGTTCGATATTTTTACCAAGAATCACATTTATTTCACGAACCAAATCAAGCAGCGTATATCTCTCTCCGATTGCGATATTAAAAACTTCACCTGCAATTCCGGATTTCGTTGCTGCTAGAATATTTGCCTGAACATTATTTTCAATATAAGTAAAATCACGCGATTGCAGTCCATCGCCGTGAATTAAAGGTGATTTGTTGTTTACTATAGAATTAATAAACTTGGGAATTACTGCACTATATTCTGAAGTCGGATCCTGATAAGGTCCGAAAACGTTGAAATAACGAAGGGAAACTGTCTCAAGTCCATAAATTTCATAAAAAATCTGACAATATTTTTCTGCTGCATATTTTGTAAGTGCATAGGGCGAAAGGGGATTAACAGGCATTTTCTCAAATTTCGGAAGTTGTTCACTGTTTCCATATACGGAAGATGAGGACGCATATACTACACGTTTAACTCCAAATTTTCTCGCAGATTGCAATATATTCAATGTGCCTGTAATATTTGTTTCATGAGCATTTACAGGATCTGCGATGGATCGTGGAACTGAAGGTAGTGCACCCTGATGAATCACAAATTCAACACCCTCAACGGCTTTAGCAACATCTGATGCAAGACGCAAATCACCTTCCATCATCTCAAATTTGTCAGGGTTACGACGTAAACGTTCTATGTTTTTTCGGTTTCCTGTTGAAAAATTATCGAACACGCGAACATCTTCGCCTCTATTCAGTAATTCCTCAGCGATATTACTTCCAATAAAACCAGCTCCTCCTGTTACAAGATATTTTGCCATAATGTATTTATACTTTTCTGAAGTTTTGCAAAATTAAACATTTTTATGATATTACATTCGTCTTCATATATAGAAAGGTCAGGAAACGAATTCATTATCCACAACCTGACAAATAGCATGACCTATAAGAATATGCATCTCCTGTATTCGCGGAGTATCATGGGAGGGTACAGCGATAATAAGATCGCAAATTTCCCGTAATCTACCACCTTCCTTCCCTGTTAAACCGATCGTTGTACAACCAATTGACTTACCATATTCAATTGCATTAGATACATTTGAACTATTTCCACTTGTTGAAATACCGATGAATAAATCACCTTTGTTCGCCAACGCTTCCGCTTGTCTTTTAAAAACATGGTCAAATCCGAAATCGTTACCGATAGCTGTAAGTGCAGATGTGTCAGTCGTCAATGATATTGCCGGAAGACCTTTCCTTTCGCTTTTATATCTTCCGGTTAACTCTGCAGCTATGTGTTGTGAATCTGCGGCACTACCGCCATTTCCGAACAGAATAATTTTATGTCCTGCACTTAATGTCTCAACAACCAATTTTGCTGCAAGAATAATTGTATCCAACATTTCCAATTTTACCTGCATTGCAATACGGAGATGATTTTCCAACTCTTTTTCTATGACCTCTTTCATGCTTTACATTTTTTAAGTTCTTCGAAAGTAACCGGCGATGTTCCGGCTTTTGCAACTTTAATTCCCGCCGCAATATTTGCAAGCACGGCAGCATCATACAGTGTAAAGCCGGAACAGATAGCGAGGCATAAAGTCGCAATCACCGTGTCACCTGCACCTGACACATCATAAACTTCCTGTGCGTTTGTTGGAATATGCTGGGGTTGTTTACCTTTTTCGAAGACTGACATTCCTTGTTCCCCCCTGGTAATGATGACGTTGCAATTCAGTTCTTCCATAATTTTTTTTCCGCAATGAATTGCATCTGAGTTGTTATTTATTTTCATACCACTCATTTCTTCTGCTTCCTTTTTATTCGGTGTAACCAGAAAAACGTCTCTATATAAATTTTTGTGAGGGGGTTTCGGATCAACCAGAAGAGGAATTTTCTTTTTTGAAGCCAGAATTTTCAATTCCGTCATTAAAGGCATATTAATACAACCTTTCGCATAATCAGAAACTATGATTGCATTTAATTTTTTTTCTTTTAATATTTTTAATAAGAATTGCCGTGTGTTATTCTCAATTCCTGTTTTCAAATCCTCATAATCAATTCTCAATAATTGCTGATGGTGAGCGACTATTCTTATTTTTTGAATAGTATTTAATTTTTTATCGGCAATGACGCCATCATGTTTAATCCCAAAATGATCACAGCAACCGAGCAATAATTCTCCAGGTGTGTCTAGTCCGATCAAACCATAGAGATTTGCTTTCCCCCCTAGAGTAGAAATATTTGCCGCAACATTTGCGGCCCCACCTGGAAAATACTTCTCATTTGTAACCGCAACAATAGGAATTGGGGCCTCAGGAGAAATTCGTTCTACATTCCCAAAAATATATTTATCCAGCATCAGATCCCCGACAATTGCAATGTTCAAGGACTTGAACTTTTTAATATTATAAAGTGAATTCTGTTTCATAATATCGATAATTATTCTTTGGTTTTTTCTATGCTTTTTGGATAATTTTCAAAAAAATCAACCAACATTGAAGTGGGGTCGATTAGAGAATTCACCGCCTCTTCTCTCTTAGATTTAAAATCAGCAGCCAAATTTACATTCGAAAGCAATTCATCGACTTTTTCCATCACACCATTCGAGTTACGAAATCCGAATATAAGACCAAGTTTCTCCTGCTCTTTTAATGTCCCCGCATCAAGTGAATTAACATAAATTGCCGGTGTTCCCAACATAGCGCATTCCGAAGTCATGGTAGCTCCCTCGCCAATGAATAGTGTTGCATAAGCTAAAACATCATGAATTCTGTTGGCGGGAATTTTTACTCTGAATGGCTCCAATTCTTTCGGCATTTCTCCCTCGGACGAAATGAAGATTTTATACTTGTCTTTCAATTTGTCGACAAGCGCTAATTTTGTTTGAAGATCGAGCCCCGATTGCCCGATATCATGATTTGCATTCCATGAAACAAATCTTAGCAGGATGTATTGATCGCTTTTCGATATACCCAGAACAGAATATATTGAAGGATCGGGTGTAAAGTACTTTGGATGCAGGTATAGCAATTCCATAAATGATTTAAAGCGGATTTGTTTTTTACCAATGTCTTTTGAAAAGCAGAATGGTGTAAAAATTACTTTTGTAAATGGTTGATAAAATTTACGCGCGATATTAGCATGTTCGGTATCGTCAAAACATATATGAGGTTTTCCCATCAGCCAGGATATCTGGGCTGCATAAGGAGAGGACATACTAAGAAAAAAATCGGGTTTAAATCGTCTTGCCTGTTTATATAAGATAAAATCTGCTTTTATCATATATACTATCTTTCCAATCGCACTGTTTTTCCCTGTTCCTCTCGAATAAAAAGAAAGATCGTAGCTTCGTAGAAGTTCAATGGTACATTCCTTTTCTCTTGAAGTAATAAATATGGCATGACCCTTTTCCTGCATTATTTTTGCGAAGGGGCGAAAATAATGAACGTGAGCCGGATGACCGATATCAATAAATATTCTCATAAATAATTTTTATCTTATTGTTCTGTCGTTTTTCTTTTCTCGAATTGGTAAAACATAAGCGGTTTATTAGGCAAAAAATATTTCATAAGAGGAAAAACCAACCTTTTGAATTTTTCATACAGCGGATAATAGGATGGGTAGTCGTAAAAATACTTTTTGTCACCGGTGAAAAGTGAATCAAACTCTTCTCTGCTCATATTGAGTTTTTTTACAATATAATCAATATCCTTTGCAATTTGAATTTCATTAAAAGGTTTTGTACTAAGTGTATTCAGAATGTCTTCTCTTTTTGCTTCCCCACTTAACAGCAAAGCTGAAAGAGTTATTTTTCTCTTGTCTATACCAAATTTTTCACACAACCAATACGAAATAATAAACTTGGTGAAGATATTTTCATAATGATGACCTCCATAATCTTCCCACCCATATTTTTCTTTCAAAAAGAGTTTCGTTTCGCTTTTATTATATGGAACATAAAAATAAGGACGAACCAATTTAATCCCTTTAATAAAAGAAAGAAAACCGAATTGCCATATTGAGAGACTTGGAAAAGTTTTTAAGTTTCTACCACTAAACTTCTTTGCCACATATTTCATTTGCTTTGCATCACTATATGTCCATTCGGTTGGCTGAAATCCCTCTGTTCTGAAATCATGACCGATCAAAATGTATTTAATATTCTCCCTCCGGGCTTTTTTATACAAAATTGCTTTTATTGCCAAATCTGTTGGGGCATCTGCCCAAGGGAGTCTGGCTCTTAAATAGGATTTCAAAACATCGCTCACTTCCTCATAATCTATCACGTAAGTTTCCAGATCTATTTTTAATACGCCGGTTAATTTCTTTATATTTTTTACAGCGATATCCGAACTCCATCCATTGTCCAAATTGACCGCAAGTGGTCTCAAATCATATTCCTTTGCTAAATGGAGAAGATATGAACTGTCTGTGCCGCCACTTACACCTATGATACAATCGTAAGGTTTATTTTTCCCTTCCTTTTTTATTTGTTCAACTGTATCCAACCACTTTTTCATGCCGGATTCTCCCCGTGGAAAATCATCAAGCATTTTTTGAAAAATCATAGCATAATTAGATACCCCATTTTCATCAAAATTAATTCCGGGAACAGATTCATCCCAAACTCCTTTCACACAAACTTGTCCTACTAAAGCCATATTAACTGAAATTGTTAAGCAATTCTTTTTTTTCCGGATAATTCACCAGAACAGCATTTCTGGCACCATGATATACGAACATACTTCCGGCGGCCACAGCATGTGCACCACCGGATATGGCGTCACGCATATGAGCTAGTTTTCCCGCTCCACCACACGCGACGATTGGAATATTGACTACTGATGAAATTTGCCGAATAATATCCAAATCGTATCCTTGCATCATTCCATCATGTGAAATGCTATTTATAATAATTTCTCCCGCACCTAATTGTTCTGCTTTTCTGGCGAGGTCTACGGGGGCTTCCATTACTTTTTCACGACCGCCGTTAATATATGCCTGATACTTTCCCAACCAATTTTTTTTGACATCAATCGACACAACAACACTTTGACTACCTAGTAAAGCGGCCAATTCCGATACCAATTCCGGAGTTTTCACGAATGCAGTATTTAATATTATTTTTTCTGCACCTGCGTTAATTAACGCAAGAGCATCTTTTGTTGTACTGATCCCGCCACCCACACCAAAAGGCATATAGGCTTCATCACCGATTTGTTTTACCATATCGATTGAAATAGTTCTTTTTTCTTTTGAAGCCAATATATCCAGAAACACCAGTTCATCCACTTCCAGATCGTTGAATAATTTAACTGCATTAATTGGATCTCCGATGTAACGATGCTTATCGAAATTGATGGTCTTTATCAATCCTTGTCCTTTTAACAGCAGCACTGGTATTACTCTTGGTCGGAACATCGGATTATTTATCTGATAAATTTTTAAGGAGCTTCATACCACTACTGTGACTTTTTTCCGGGTGAAATTGCACACCGATAATATTCTCCTTTTCGAACCCGGATACGAATGAATCCCCATACGTAGTTTGAAAAATAATGTCTGAGGAATTATTACAGGAAACAAAGTATGAATGAACAAAATAAAAAATATCTTCCTTCTCAATATTCTTTGTCATTGGTGTTTGTTTGATCAGCTCCACCCCATTCCAGCCCATGTGCGGAATTTTTAATGTATTCGGGGTGAACCTAAATTTTTTTACTTCAGCGTCAATCCAACGCAATCCTTCAACATCACCTTCCTCGCTATGATTAGCCATTAATTGCATGCCTAAACAAATTCCAAGTATAGGAATTTTATCTTCCAACACTCTTTGATTTAATATTTCTTTCAGACCAGATTCTTCAAGTTTTTTCATACCATTTGCAAAATGACCTACCCCGGGTAATAAAAGTTTTGTTGCTGATAAAATTTCTTTATGATTGGAAGTTATCTGAACCGGTATATCTATCCGTTGAAATATTTTTTGAATGGATCTGATGTTGCCGACGCCATAGTCGATAATTGTTATCATTATAGATTTTAAACACTAATTTCGAACGAAGGTACAAAACTTTAGCAACCTAACAAAATGAACAGATTGAAAAAATAAAGTGCTGATTATGATTAAGATATGAATCAGATTTAAATAGCTTTTTCATACACTTCGATGAGACGTTTTGCGATCGTTCCCGAATCAAGACCAAGTTGAGTGATTCTTTCCCGTCCATTCGTTCTGTTAAACTTATCTGAAAAAATTAAAGCCTCAGAAATTTTTTCGTAAACATCCAGGGTATCAAAAGAAGTGAGATAGCAGCCTTCAGTCAGTCCGAATATCCATTTTATATCGCCAACATTAGTTGCAACGATCGGACAATTACAAGACATTGCCTCTTTTATTACGTTCGGTGAACCTTCGTAAGTTGAAGTTAACAATAAGATGTCTGCTGCATTATAATAATATACTATATTTTCCATCGAAATTTTGGAAAGGTAATGAATCTCGAAATTGTGTAATTTTTCATTCAGGAGTGCCAATGCTGATTCTGCAAGAAAAAAGTTTTTTTCCGGCCTTTCCGGATCTGCCGCAAATAAAATATGTTTTTTTTCTTTAGACCAGGACAAATGATCACATGCCTCGGTTTTATTTATGGGATAAAAACTATTGAAGTCTATGCCATTTGGAATTATCAGTGCCTTTTTATTTCCAAGCTTTATATAGAGTTCTTCAGATTTTACAATAGTTGATTTCCACAAAAACATAAAAATCCACAATGCAATTCTTAAAAGTTTTCTTGGACGCTGAACATCGCTTCCCATTAATGAAACTACTTTAGGAACTCGGGTAAAAGTCAGTGAAGTCAAAAATCCCGAAAAAGAATAGTGCGAGTGAAGCACATCGGGATTATAAGATTTAATATACCTTCTTAGTCTTTTAATATTTGATAAATAACCAAGTACTCCTTTGCCAATTAGTTCAAAAAACTCAACTGTAATACCCTCTTTTTGCAAAGAATTACCTTGTCTGGTTGATATCGGATCCAACCCTTTGTTACCGCTCCGGATGAATAATACTTTCATAAATTAAATAATTTTTAGACTTCGAAACCGGAGTTGTTTTTATTTTTTATGATGCCGGGATTTCATTTTCAGTGATCAATGACTGTTTTATAGACATTTTCAAATTCCCGACCCATTCTGGCAGCAGTAAAAGATTCGTTTATTAACTTTCTTCCTGCGTCACCCAATTTTTTTCTTTTCTCATCATCATTGAGTAAGTCAACAATTAAGTTTGCTATTTCTGAGGGCGACTCATTTGTAACCAGATGACCATTAACTTCACTGATAACAATTTCTTTAGTTCCGCCGATATCACTTGCGATTACAGGTTTTCCAAGTGCCATATATTCAATAATCGAATTCGAAATTCCTTCACCAAGAGGAGAAAAGAGAACACCAATATCGCAACAATTAATCAACGGTTCAACAAAGGAGATTCTACCGGTCAGAATGATATTAGGAATCCCTTCGTTCGTAACCCGCTGCTTAATGGATTCAAAATTATAACCATCTCCGGCCGCGATGAAAGATACATCATTTCTTAATAATTGAACAAGTCTGGCAATATCAATAAATAAATTATAGTTCTTAGAATTAATAAAAGAAGCAACCATAATTAAGGAGAATCGTGTCTTGATCCCTACAGTTTTCTTAATCTCCTCGCAATCGACGAGATTTCGAAATCTTTCCAGATCTACACCATTATAAATGACTTTGCTTTTTTTTGACGGGGCGTTGTAAGCCTTAAGTCCGGCATACGAATTTGCAAGAATTACACTCGAAAAACTGAAATTTATTCTATTCTGTAAATTACGCAAACTCCATTTTTTGATTTTTGGCGGAGCATTGGTAATTTGACTGTTTATATGAGGGATTCTTAAAACCAAATGTGCCAAAATCGAGACAAATGCTGACATTGAACCCCACGTATGAATAATATCAGGTTTATATATTTTGCATATCTTCAGGAATTTAAAATGCAGCGTTTTGTCACCTTTCCTATACTTTTCAGTTAATTTTATATATGGTATTTCCAATTTGTTGAAAAGAGGGTATTCAACCTGATCCTGTCTGACTACAACCAATAAGCTAAAATCAGTATGCGTTTTTAAGTATCTGAGCAATTCAATCATCCGTCGTTCTTTGCCGCCGGCAGACAATGAGCCTATAAAAAAAAGAATTTTCATTTCCTATTTATTTTGGTTCAACCATTCGTTTAAAAATAATAATGACCAGATCTTTTGACTATAATCGCGAACCCCTTTCTGATGATTTTTTAATATTTTATTTACGGAGTCTGGATTTAAATAATCATACAGATAACGACTGTTTTTGAGCGTGTCTGCAGCGAATTCTCTCAAGTCACCTTTGAACCACACATTAAGCGGAACTGCAAACCCCTGTTTTTTGTGTGACATAACTCCTGCTGGCAAAAGGTTTTTAAAAGTCTCCTTTAATAGATATTTTTTGCTGGTGTCATTTATCTTCAATTGTGAAGGTATTGTAAAGCTCAGTTCCGCGAATTTGTGATCCAGCAAAGGCACTCTGGCTTCAAGCGAATTCATCATTGATGCCCGGTCCACTTTCGTCAATATATCATCCACCATATAGGTTTGCATATCCAGTTGCTGCATGCGGCTGATAAACTCTCCCTCCGATAATTTTAATAATTCTAATTTTTCACTTTCAGCCTGAGTGTCTCCCAAGAAATTTCTTATTTGGTGATTAAATATTTTTCTTCTCTCATAATCTTTCCAAAAACAAAAGTATGCACCTATATTTTTTTTATCCTTTGATAAGTAGTAAGTGGTTCCTTTTCCGTACATATATTCCGGAATTAATTTATTAAGCGTGCCAAAGAAGAGGCTGCTGTTTATGGCGGATTTGTTTAAAGCAATCATTTTGGAATAGGCTTTATACCCTGCAAATAATTCGTCACCGCCGTCACCTGATAATGCAACTGTTACATACGCTCTCGTGAATTTTGAGACGTAATATGTTGGAATAGCTGAACTGTCTGCAAATGGTTCATCGTAAGCTCGCACTAATCCGGGTAATAATTCTATCGATTCGGGTTCAATAATTAACTCATGGTGGTCAGTATTATACATTTCTGCAACCTGACGGGCATATTTTAATTCGTTGTATTTCTCTTCATTAAATCCGATTGAAAATGTTTTTACCCGTGTACCCGAATTCCTGCACATTAAAGCAACGACCGTACTTGAATCTATACCCCCACTCAAAAATGCACCAAGTGGAACATCACTTATCAACCGCATCCTGACGGCTTCATTCAGCGAATCATAGATAGCTTCTTTCCAATACGCTTCTGATTTTGAATAATCAGGTTCAAACAAAATCTTCCAATATTGCTGAGTAATTAATTTCTTTTCTTCAAAACATTTTAAGATAAAATAGTGGCCAGGAAGTAATTTTTTTATTTGCATGAAAATAGAATGTTCCCTTTGAATATATCCATAAGCAAAATACGAATCAAGCGCCTCAATACTGATTTCCCGTTTGATATTATCTGAAGCTATGATTGCTTTAATTTCTGAACCCCAAACAAATTTTTCCTCATCGATGTAATAATGGAATGGTTTAATTCCGAACCGGTCGCGTGCACCGAAAAGCTCCTTCCTGGTCTTATCCCAAATTACAAAAGCGAACATTCCCCTTAAGAATCCGACACATCGCTCTTTATATTCAGCATATAAATTTACGATGACTTCTGTATCAGAATTAGTTCTGAAATCATACCCCTTCTTAATAAGATCTTCCCTGAGTTCTTTAAAATTAAAAATTTCTCCATTAAAAGTTATCCAATAGTTACCGTGTGCATCTGATAATGGCTGATGACCCGATTCCAAATCAATTATACTCAATCTTCTGAAACCCAAACCGACATTTCCATCAATAAATTGACCCTCGTCGTCTGGACCTCGATGACTGATTGAATCCGTCATTCGTTTTAGCTCATGACTTTCAACACTTTTACTTTTATTAAAATTTATTTTTCCTGCGATTCCGCACATAAACTTACCACCGGTTTCAATTCGTTTTCACTTTGTTGAGGACATTAAAATATACTTCTATTGTTTTTTTTGAAATTTCATGCCATGATAACTCACCTTCATTGAACATCGAGCTTATATTGAGCACCATATTATTATATAGGGCTTCTGACTTTAAAATATGAATTATTTCATTTGCTAATTCCATGCTGTTGTTGGGTTCAGCCAATAATCCGGTTTTGGCATTTATTACAACTTCGGGAATACCGCCAGTTCTTGTTGCAACAATTGGTTTGCAGAAAGTGAAAACCGTTGATACCACACCACTTTGAGTCGCCTCCAAGTATGGCAAGACAACAAGATGAGCTTCCCCTATTAATTTGACGATCTCATTGTTTGGAATATACCGGTTTATTATTTCCACTCCATCCTTACGTACGAATTCTGAGTAATCAAACCAATAATTTCCATTTCCCGCAATTATCAGATGTGCATCAGGAATATTTCCCTTTACCTCCCTGAATGATTGTAAAAGCACCTCGATTCCTTTGTATTTTGAAATACGCCCGATAAACAAAATTAATCCGTATTTACGTTCACTGTTCTCTTTTTTATATTCAAAAAGCCATTCATGATTGCCAAATGGAATCATAAATCTCTTTGATCTGTTTTTATTAATTGTGTCAAATATGGAAAGTGAATAGTTGGAGTGCAGGATGTATGTCGCATTTTTCAATCTCGACGTGAATCTATTTAAAAAGGCAAAGGGTTTTTTTTTCTCACCAAGATGTGGTAAAGGATCGTGGATAGTTATCACAATTGGAATGGAAGGCAAATAATATTTTACAAAAAATATAAGTTGCGTGTTGGTATTGAAATGGATTAATTCATATTTTTCATTCCTCAGATAATTAATAAAATTCCTAATGACATAAAAGTTTTTGGGATGAAAATATGCAAGACTCTTAAAATATACAGCATGCATATCGAAACCGGAATCCACATAATTATTGAATTCGTCAACTATGTACTTTTTTTTATTGATGTCAAGGACTAAACCATATCTCTCTTTTTTCCAAAGGTCATCCTTCTCAAATAACAATTCTTTACCCGCACCACTTCCGGAAACAATTGAAAACAGGTCGACATCAATATCAGCCGACAAATACTTTGCGAGGGGGATAATTTCTTCATAACAAGTATTTGTGATGATGGCAACTTTCATTTTTAATTATCAGAGATCACTCCGGATATATTTATTTGATCTTTAACTTTATGTCTCAGGTTGAATATTTATTTTTACTTTTCAGAAAGCTTTTGTTTACTTCGGAAATAGGCAATTATTTCCTCCTTCGAGTTGAATCGTTTTAGAAGTTTCGCCGGGTTTCCAGCATAGATGGAATAATCTTCCACATCTTTTGTCACTACTGCACCCGCTCCCACCACAGAATTTTTTCCGATGGTAACTCCTGCGACAATCGTTGAATTTGTTCCAATAGATGCTCCGGCTTTTACAATAGTTTTCAGATATTGTACATGCATTCCGACCATCGGGTACAGGTCATTTGTGAACATGGCTCCATGCCCGATAAAAACATTATCCTCTAAAATAACAGAATCACAAAGGAAGGAATGACTTTCAACAATACAGTTTTTCCCAATAATTGTATTTCTTGTTATTTCCACAAAAGGACCAACGAAACTATTATCGCCGATTACGCAACCGAAAATATTTACCTGGTCAGAATTAAATATTTTTACTCCTTTTCCTAGAACAACATCTTTATCAATCATTCTGCAAAATTATTAATTGTATCTATTACTTTTTTCTGAATATTGATATCCAACTCCGGGTACATAGTCAAGGCAATTACTTCATCACAAAGTTTTTCCGCTATCGGGAAATCTCCTTTTCGGTAACCGAGAAATTTATTTGCTTCCTGCAAGTGAAGAGGCAGCAAATAATAAATATTGGTTTGGATTTTATTGGCATCGAGATAATTCATTAGTTTTTCCCGGTTCACGAGCAATCGAGACACGAACTGATGATAATTTGAAAAATTGCCTTCAGTTATCTTTTGATGAATAAAATAATCTTCTCTCAAAGATTGACGATAATAATCCGCGATAGCATTTCTCTTCCGGTTCATTTCCTCAAGGTGAATCAGTTTAACTCTTAATATCGCCGCCTGCAATTCATCGAGTCTGCTGTTTATGCCGTTTATTTTTATATGGTTGTAATCCGTCATTCCATACATTCTCAGCAAACGTAATTTTTCATTAAGTTCCTGATTATTTGTGACGATCATTCCTCCAT